>CAZXTO010000035.1:0-15949 GCA_964643675.1 uncultured Planctomycetales bacterium | reverse complement strand
GGCTGCGCGCCCGGCGCGACGCGGGCGGCGAGCATCGGCCGGAAGGCGGCGCGGTAGCTCCAGGCGGCGGCGAGGTGCAGGGCGGTGATCGTCACGACCAGGCCCATGCCGGCCGGATCCAGGAACAGGTGGAAGGCGATGATGTTGACCGTGATCGGCGCCAGCACGGTCAGCGCCAGCGGCACGAAGCGGTTCAGCAGCAGGGCGGCGCCGAGGATCACCTCCAGGCCCTTCATCATCGGGAAGAAGTAGCCGGCGGAGGCGAGGCCGCCGAGGAAGGCGCCGGCGGCCTCGGCCGGCGCGGGCATCGGCAGGAAGGAGAAGAAGCCGTTGAGGCCGAAGACGAGGAATAGCAGGCCGAGCAGCGAGCGGCTGCCGGTGGCGAGGAGGTTCTGGGTCGGGGTGGTCATGGTGGACTCCTGGTTTCGGGTTCGAGGGAAAGAGTAGGCAGGAATCGATATCTTTGGAACTGACAAAGATGTGGAGGATATGATCAAGAAACTTGATGGATAGGCCCCCCGCTGCGCCCCTCGCCTTCAGCCTCGACCAGCTCGAGGTCCTGCTGGCCGTGGTCGACGCCGGCTCCTTCACCCAGGCGGCCAAGCGGCTGCGTCGGGCCCAGGGCGCGATCAGCTACCACATCGCCAAGCTCGAGCGCCGGCTGGGGGTGGAGCTGTTCGACCGCGCCGGCCACCGGCCGCGGCTGACGCCGGCGGGGGAGGCGGTGGTCGAGGAGGCGCGGCAGGTGGTGGCCCAGGCCGCGCGACTCGGCTCCACCGCCAGCGGCCTCGCCCAAGGGCTCGAGGCCCGCCTCGCCCTCTCGGTCGACGTGCTCTTCCCGCCCGCGACCCTGGTGGAGATCGCGACCGACTTCCAGCGCCGCTTCCCGACCGTGCACCTCGAGATCCGGTCGGGGGTCATGGGCATGGTGGTCGAGGACCTGCGCGCGGGACGCGCCGGCATCGGCATCGCCGGCGCGCCCGAACTCGGCGACGACCTGCTGTGGAAGGCCTGCCTGGAGGTGGAGCTGGTCGCGGTGGCGGGGGAGGCCCACCCGCTCGCCGCCGTGGCAGGGCCGGTGCCGGACGAGGAGGTCGACCGCCACGCCCAGCTCGTGCTCGGCGATTACAGCGGCTCCACCGGGCGCCGCCCGCACGGTTTCCCGAGCACCACCACCTGGCGGCTCGAGGACATGATGACCCGGATCGAGATGCTGCGCGCCGGCCTCGGCTGGGCCTTCCTGCCGGCGGACCGTGTGACGGCGGAGCTGGAGTCCGGCGCCCTGGTCGAGCTCGAGCTGGAGCGGTGGGCCAGCGGTCGGCCGACCGTTTCCCTGTGGACCGTGCGCCGCCCGGACCACGCCGCCGGTCCAGCAGGGAGCTGGCTGCTGGACCGGCTGGCCGCGCTCTAGAGCGTGGTCGCCACCGTGTGCGACTTCAGCGACTCCGCGCCGCCGGCGCCGCGTTGGACCACCGCCTGGAACCAGACGTCCAGCGGCGGCACGTTGGCCGACAGGTTGGGCGCGGTGGTGGCGAGCACGGCCTGACCGCTGGCGTCGGCGACGGCGCTGCCGGCCAGCTCCAGCGGCGCCAGGATGTCGAGCTCTAGCCCGCCGAGGGCCCCGAGGCTCGGGCCGGCGCCGAGGCCGGCGGTGCTGTAGCCGAAGTAGACCGTCTCGCCGGCGGCGGCGCCGTCCGCGGTCAGGGTGGCGGCCTGGCCGCGCTGCAGCGGATCGGGGCTGACCGACAGCGCCAGGCGCACGCCGGAGTCGCGCACCGCGCGGGCGTAGTTGTCGATCCGCACCTGGTCGTTCTGCGGCCCCCAGCCGCTCGACCAGTTGGCCGGATTGCCGCTCTTCGGGTCGCTGCGCTGGGCGCCGGCGCCGTGCACGTTGATCAGATTGCCGCCGGTGCCGACGCCGTAACCCTGGCCGAAGCAGAGGTAGACCGCGTGGCTGCCGGGGCCGAGGGTCAGCGGCGCCTCGAGCAGGGTGGTGCCGGTCCAGTACCAGCTCTCGATCTCGGTGACGTCGAAGATCGGGTCGATGGCGCAGTCGACGATGCCCGGCGACACCGCGTCCGGGGCGCGCGTGTAATCGACGATCGACTGCAGCTCCTTGGAGTTGGGCAGGCGCCAGTCGTCGCGGCCGGCCAGGCTCAGGCCCTCGGCCCAGGCGAGCGCGTCCTCCCAGTTCATCGCGGCGCCGCTGTCGGCCTGGCTCCA
The DNA here is from genome assembly GCA_964643675.1 of uncultured Planctomycetales bacterium. GTDB lineage: Bacteria > Planctomycetota > UBA1135 > UBA1135 > UBA1135 > J029. The sequence goes on along the minus strand of CAZXTO010000035.1, from coordinate 13,726 downwards.
CATCAGGCCGGTCGACAGGTCGGTGATCGTGCCGTCGCCGTTGTCGTGGAACTGGTTGACGCCGTAATCCGGGTTGCCGCGCACGTAGCGCACGAAGGCGGTGAAGGTGCCGCCGGGGCCGGTGTAGCGCGGATAGCCCTTGATGCGGCCGTCGCCGAAGTTGACCCCGAAGACCGCTTCGTCGCCGTTGAAGACCCGGCCGACGTACTCGGTGCTGGACCAGTACTGGGTGTCGATGGTGCGCTCGCCGAGCAGCGGATCGCCCCAGCGGAAGTCGAAGACGCTGGTGTCGAGGTAAGGGGTCAGGGTCATGCTGCTGCCGCGGTGGTCGATCAGGGAGTAGAGCTCCTTGACCGAGGGCAGCCGCCAGTCGCTGTGGCCGGCGAGGCTGAAGCTAGCCGCGCCCGCCAGCGCCGCGTCGTAGCTCTGCTTGTTGTAGAGCGCCGGGGTCTGCTGCCACATCAGGCCGGTGACGAGGTCGGTGACGGTGCCGTCGCCGTGGTCCTGGTAGCGCGGAGCCTCGCCGTCGTACTGCGCGTCCTGGCCGTGGAAGGGCTGGCCGGCCGCCGGCGCGGTGATCACGTCGTCGTCGTCGTAGCAGAGGTCCTGGCCGGTGTCGACGAGCGGGTAGGCCAGGTCCTGGGCCGGCAGCGCGGCGGCGGCCAGGAGGGAGCAGCAGAGCAGGGGGAGCAGGCGGGGGGATTCCATCGGCGGCCTCGGGCTGGGGTGATGGCGATGCAACCCGGCCGCGGCGGGTGGTTGGTCCCTTTCCCGGTCTTTTTCACCCGGCACCCCAAATCGGCCGCGGAACGCCAAGCGGGGACCGGGGTTGCCGGCCCCCGCCCGGCGGCAGGCGCGGTCAGTAGGCGCTGAGCACCGTCTCGACGCAGTTGCTGAGCAGTTGCCTTCCGCCGATCAAGGCCTGCCAGGAGAACCGGTGACCCACCAGGCCGGGGTTCGGCGGCACCGGGATCTCGACCGTGGCCTGACCGCTGGCGTCGAGCACTCCGCTGCGCTGCAGCACGAGGGTGGCGGTGTCCAGGCGCAGAACGCCGTGGGGCGGCCGCGGCTGCCAGACCTCGGCCATGGCGGCGCCCAGACGCCAGCTCCCGAGCGGCGGGCCGTGCAGCTCGAAGGACAGCGGCTGGCCGATCCGCGGCTCGCCGCGGTGGGCGAGCTGGAGGGCCAGGTTGCTGAAGAGCCGGTCCGGTCCCCGACAGCCGGCGAAGAGGTCCACGTCGCCATCGCGATCGAAGTCCTCTGCATGGAAGCGTTCGACCTCGCTGTGGATCCTGGGGAAGGCAGGGGTAGCGGTCGGCGAGAAATTCCCCCAACCGTCATTCTCGAGGAGGATCAGCTCGTTGCTGGGGTGGAGGGGCTTGCCGACGACGAGGTCGAGGTCCCCGTCCTGGTCGAAGTCGGCCAGTTCGGCTTGCGAGACCGAGGTGGACGGCGGGAGCTGGATCTGCGCGGTCGCATCGAGGAAGGAGCCATAACCCTGATTGAGGTGGAGGAAGATCGCGCCTCCCCACCCGATCAGGTCGATGTCCCCATCATTGTCCACGTCCCCGGCCAAGGCGCCCGTCGCTCCCTGCACCGGGAGGTGGGTGGCGGTCACGTCGACGAAGACCGCGGCTCCGCCGTTCAGCAGCAGGGCGGACTGAGACCAATGCGCCAGGTAGATGTCCAAGACGCCGTCGCGGTTGAAGTCCGCCAGCTGGATGTCTTCGACGGTACCGTTGATGCCCGGGAAGGCAGCGTTGCTCAGCTTGCCGCTGCCGTCGTTGAGCAGGAGCCGGGAGCTAGCGATCAGGTCGAGGTCGCCGTCTCCGTCGAAATCGCCGAAGGCGGCGGCGTCGGACTGCACACCGGGGAGGTGGGTCGAGGTCACGTCCAGGAACCTGCCCGAGCCATCATTGAACCACAAAGCGTCGAGCTGACGGTGGCTGAGGTAGAGATCGAGGTCCCCGTCGGCGTCCAGGTCCGCGAGCTCCAGCCCCTCGGTCCACTTGCGGATGGAGGGGACGACGCTCGGGTCACCTTCGTGAAACCCGCCATGGCGATCCTGGAACAGGATCCTCGGGGAGGTCTCGAGTTTGTTGTGCACGACGAGGTCCAGGAAGTCATCGCCATCGAGGTCACCGACCGCGCTCGCCTCCATCCGCGCGAGGGATCGGGGGAGGCTGGGGAAGGTGCAGTCCCGGAGGTGGGCCCTTCCCAGGTTCAGCGAGACCCGGAGGTCCGTAGACCCCGCGTGGTCCATGTTCATGACCAGGGAGAGGACATCGAGGTCCCCGTCGCCGTCCAGGTCCGCGACGGCTTGCGAGATCGTCATGTCCTCGGCGGCCGGGAGTCTCCCGGGCGGGCCCGTGAAATCAGCGTTGCCGTCATTGAGCCAGAGGAGGTCCTGGTTGTAGCCGGCGTACAGGGTCGGCCCGCCCAGGCCGAGCAACAGGTCGAGGTCGCCGTCGCCGTCGAAGTCCGCCAGGTCCGCCTCGTCCAGTTCCCCGTCGGTCCAGGGGACGCGGCCTTGGCTGATCTCGGTGTAGGCGCCGGTCCCGTCGTTCTCCAGGAGGGAGCAATGGCCGTCGGTGCTGAGGACGAGGTCCTCGTCCGAATCTCCGTCGAAGTCGCCGAAGCTGACCCCTTGGATGTACTGGTAGGTGGCGAGGATGGGAATTCGCCAGCTCTGGTCCTGGAAGGTCCCGGATCCGGAGTTCAGGAACAGCCGCTCGGGTCCGGAGTTGATGACGAGCAGATCCAGGTACCCGTCTCGATCCACGTCATGCGGGATGACTTCCTGGCTGTCCTCTTGCAGGTTCGGGAACGCCGGAACGGGGGAGTCCGCGAATTGCCCTGCGCCGTTGTTGAGCAGCAGGCGATCCTGGCGGCCCCTCTCCGTGATGACGAGATCCAGGTCGCCGTCGCGGTCGAAGTCCCCGGAGGCGCAGGCGTCGGTGAAGGAGGTGCCCCCCGGGAGGTGAGTCGCGCTGACGTCCAGGAAGGTCCCGCCGCCCTGATTCAGGTAGAGCGAGTCTGGCGTCCCGATGCCCGTGAGCTGGCCGGTGAAGAAGAGGTCCAGGTCGCCGTCGCCGTCGAAGTCGGCGATCTCCACGTCGACGCCGATGACCCCGGTCCCGAGGCGAGCCGCGCTCTCATCCTGGAAGCGACCGGAGCCGTCATTGATCAGGATCTGTGACGAGGGCGAGGCGAGCACGGCGTCGAGGTCGCCGTCCTGGTCGAGGTCGCCGAGTTCGAGGTCCCAGCTTCCGTTGTCGATGCTGTTGGGCGTGGCCCGTCCGGCCTCGCGGAAGGCGGTCGCCTGGGAGGGTACGGAGGAGGTGAGGAAGAGGAGGGAGAGCAGGGAAAGGAAGAGCTTGGGCATGGCAAGAAAGGGAAGGTGGTGCCCAAGGAGGGCAATCCCCATGCCAGGTGGGAACCCGGCGGATGCGCCGAGATCGGTTCCCTGGCAACGAGCCGCCCGCGTGCGATTCACGGGGTCGCCAGGACCGAGCGGAGTGAGGGGCTCTGGCGCAGGCCTCAATAAGCGCTGAGCACCGTCTTCACGCAGTGGCTCAGCCGCTGAGGCGAGTCCACCAGCGCTTGCCAGTAGAAGCGCTGGCCCACCAGACCGGGATGGGGCGGCACTGGGACCTCGACCGCGGCGCGGCCGTCGGCGTCGAGCAGGCCGCTGCGTTCCCAGACGATCGTGGCGGTGTCCAGCCGCAGCACGCCGAAGGGGGGCAGCGGGGCCCAGACCTCGACGGTGGCGGCGCCGAGACGCCAGCTCCCATTCGGCGGGCCGTGCAGCTCGAAGGCCAGCGGCTGGCCGACGCGCGCTTCCCCGCGCAGGCTGAGCTGGTGGTGCAGGTTGCTGAGCACGTGGTCCTGGCCGTCGTGGGCGACGTAGAAGTCCAGGTCGCCGTCGAGGTCGAAGTCGCCGCTGCGCAGGCCGGTGATCCTCCCGGCCTGAGTGACCGGGGCGATCGCGGCGGGCGCGAAGTTGCCGGCGCCGTCGTTCTCGAGCAGCTGCAGCGGGTCGTAGAAGCTGTCGATGCCGCCCGTGAGCAGGTCGAGGTCGCCGTCGAGGTCGGCGTCCAGGAACAGCAGGGTGAGCGCGCCCACTCCTCCCTGCACCTTGCTGGCGCTGACGTCGGTGAAGTCGCCGCCGCCGTCGTTGGTGTACAGCCGGACCGCGCCGGTAGCGGCCACCAGGTCGAGGTCGCCGTCCGCGTCCACGTCCACCGCCGCCAGGCCGGAGCAGGGATCGCTGTCCACCGGGAGCTGGCCGGGCGCGTCGAGGAAGACGCCGCCGGTGTTGATCAGGAGCCGGTCCTGGCCGTCGTTGCCGAGGAAGGCGTCGAGGTCGCCGTCTCCGTCGAGGTCGGCCAGCAGCAGCGCCTCGGTCTGGTCCGGGACTCCCGGCAGCGAACCGGCCGGAGCGTCGCTGAAGCCTCCGGCGCCGTCGTTGAGCATCAGCCGGTTCTTGGCTCCGTTGCCCAGCGGGTGAGTGTTGGCCACCAGCAGGTCGAGGTCGCCGTCCAGGTCGATGTCGCCGAAGGCGGCGTCGCGGCCGCGCTGCTGATCGGAGGGCAGTTGGCTGAAGGTGACGTCCTGGAACTTGCCGGCGCCATCGTTCAGCCACAGCTGGTCCTGGGAGTCCATCAGGATCAGGAGGTCCAGGTCGAGGTCGCCGTCGACGTCGGCCAGCTCGAGGCCGTTCGGGGTACGGGGGGTCAGCACGCCGCTGCCGAAGCTGCGCTCGCGGAAGCGGCCGAAGCTGTCGTTGCGGTGGTAGCGGATCTGGGTCGGCTCGCCGCTCACCACGACCAGGTCGAGATCGCCGTCGCCGTCGAGGTCCCCGGTCTCGAGGTCGGGCGTCTCGCCGAGGACGCGTGGGAGCTGCTGGGTGGTCGCGTCGAGCAAGCCGGCCGCGCCGTCGTTCAGCAGCACGCGCAGGTCGTGGGCCTGCCCGCCGCGGTGGGTGGCGGCCAGCAGGTCGAGGTCGCCGTCGCCGTCGAGGTCGCCGCAGGCCAGGTCCTGGGCCGCGTCGTGCGCCTCGGGCAGCGCGCCGGGCAGCTCGGTGAAGCGGCTGGCGCCGTCGTTCAGGAACAGCAGGTCCTGGAGCTGGCTCGAGTCGCCGCCGAGGCCGGTGACCAGGTCGAGGTCGCCGTCACCGTCCAGGTCCCGCAGAACCGAGGCGCTGATCTGGCCGACGATGGCCGGCATGTGGCTGGGCGTGAGATTGATGAAGTTGCCGGCGCCGTCGTTGCGGAACAGGAAGCTCTGGTCGTGCAGGCCGAGGTAGAGGTCGGCGTCGCCGTCGGCGTCGAGGTCGCCGAAGCTGGCGGTGTACACCCAGGTCATGTTCGGCAGCCTGGTGGTGACGTCGAGGAAGCTCAGGTTGCCCAGGTTCAGCAGCAGGCGGACGGCGCCGTCGTCGCCGGTCAGGAGGTCGAGGTCGCCGTCGCCGTCGATGTCGGCCTGCTCGACCCAGGAGCTATGGACCGTCGCGACGGGGAAGGTGCCTGGCCAGGACGGGCTGAAGCCGCCGCTGCCGTCGTTCAGCAGCAGCAGATCCTGGAGCCCACTCTGCGCCGCCATCAGGTCGAGGTCGCCGTCGCCGTCGAAGTCGCCGAGGCTGGAGGCGGTGGTGTGCAGCGGGCCCGCCGGGAGGTGGCTCGCGCTGCGGTCGACGAAGCTGCCGCCGCCCATGCCGAAGTAGAGGCGGTCGAGGCCGGAGCCGGCGGAGTCGCAGCCGAAGTAGAGGTCGACCAGGCCGTCCTGGTCGTAGTCCCCGGCCTCGACGCAATCGGCGGCGAAGGGCACCCCCGGCAGCGCGCCGGTCCAGACCTCGAACCGGCCGGCGCCGTCATTGCGGAGCAGCACCGTCTCCGGACCGACCGCGACCGCGTCGAGGTCCCCGTCCTGGTCCAGGTCGGCGAACTCGAGCAGGAGGGTCCGCTCGCTGCGCGGCGGCGTGCTGCGACCGACCTCCTGGAAGTCCGGCGCTTGGGCGCCGAGGCTGGCCGGGAGCCAGCAGGCCGAAGCGAGGAGCAGGGAAAGGGGGGAGGAAGGCATGGTCAAGGGAGCGGTGAGGGGAGCAGCCGTGCTCGGGCGGCAGGCTCCGTGCCAATCCACTTGCCGGGGCCCAGCCGATCGTTCCGTTTCTTTCGGGCGAGGGGCGCTCCCCACCCGCCATCGCCAGCCGGTCGCCGCATCCAGAAGCCTACCCCGGAATCGCCGATCTCGTGGCAGACTAGGGAGATCCCCTCGGACCACGCACTGCCCATGTCTCGCCCCGTTCTGCCCACCCTGGCCGCGCCGCTACCCGCCGCTGCCGCCCTGCTGCTCGCCGCGGCCCTGCCCGCCCAATCCGCCCGCCAGCCCGAGATGGTCTCGCCCGGCCTGCAGGGACTGCCGGACGGCATCGCCGTCGCCTCCGAGAACGGCGACACCTCCGCCCTGCTCTACCTCGACACCGGCGACCAGTCGGTGCAGGTGCGGGTGTCCGACGGCCGCGGCCTGAGCTGGTCGCTGCCGCTGCGGCTCGACGATGACCCGAGCGGGGCGCTCAAGCAGACCAACCGGCATTCGCTGGCGGTCGACGGCGACCGCGTCTACGCGGTCTGGCAGGACCGGCGCAACGGCCTGCTCGACGACCTCTACTTCAGCGCCTCGCTCGACGGCGGCGCCAGCTGGAGCCCGGCCAACCTGCGCCTCGACGACGGCGCCGCGCCCGGCGCCGACGACGTCAAGGACTTCCGCCTGGCCTCGAGCGGCGACGACGTGGTGGCCCTGATCGCGGTCGGCACCGTCGACGAGGCCCTCTACCTGACCTGGTCGAACGACGGCGGCGCCAGCTGGAGCGCGGCGGTGCCGGTCACCGCCCACAACGGCGCGGCCGACGTCGACAACATCGCGCTCGCCTGCTCCGGCGACGTGGCCCACGCGGTGTGGCGCGACAACTTCCTGAACGGCGTCGACGACACCGTGTGGCTGTCCAGCTTCGACCTGCAGGCCGGCGTCTTCCTCAGCCAGGACGTCGACCTCAGCCCCAACCTGGTGCTGGCCGGCGGCGACGCCGACGACGGCGTCGCGATCTCGGTGGACGACAGCCACATCGCGGTGATCTTCCACGCCGACGGGCTCGGCAGCACCGCCGAGCAGCTGCGCGTCAACCTGTCGGCCGACCTCGGCGCGAGCTGGGGCGGCGACTCCCAGGTCGGCACCTACGACAACGCGGTGCTCGGCCACGACGCCGACGATGGCGTGGTGCTGGTCGAGGACGGCCGCGTCGCGGTGGCCTGGGCCGACGACCGCAGCGGCCAGGACGAGGTCTACGTCGCCACCGCCGACGTCGCGCTCGGGGTCTTCAGCGCCGACCACCGCTGCTCGAGCAGCACCACCGGCGCCGGCTCCCCGGTCTTGGCCGGCGAGTTCGCGACCGAGCCGCTGGCCGTGGCCTGGACCCAGTTCCCCGGCCAGACCCTGCACAGCTGCCACCTGCGCAACGGCTTCTGGTCCAACTCCTTCCCGGTGTCCGCCAACAGCGGCGACGTCGACGGTGTCGACCTGGCCTGGAACGACCGCTATGACAACTTCCTCGCCGTCTGGATGGCGGACGACGCCGGCAGCAACGAGGTCTACGCCGGCGGCTACCGCGCCGCGCAGATCGACCCCGGCGTGGTCGCGGGCGGCGCGCCTGCCGCCTTCGCGGTGTTCGGCTTCGCCGGCGGCCAGTTCTTCCAGGTCGTGGCCAGCGGCAGCCCGGGGCCGCAGGCTGCGCCCGACGGCCGGCTGCTCGGCCTCACCGCCGACGCCATCCTCCAGCTCAGCCTGAGCCTGCCCGAGATGCAGGGACAGCTCAGCGCCGACGGCGGCGCCGTCACCAGCGCGGTCAACGTGCCGGCCTCGATGAGCGGCCAGACCCTGTATCTTGTCGCGGGCGCCTTCGATCCGATCCTGGGCATCACCGACCTCAGCGACGTGGTGCCGTCCACGATCCAGTAGACGCCGACTCCTTCCCCTCGATGATCCCCACGCCTCCCGCCACCCGGGGGCCGCGCCTTCGCGTCCTGGCCCTGCTCGCTGCCGCCCTGCTGGGTGGCCACGCGACCGCCCAGCTCGCGCCGCAGCTCTCCTACGAGATCGCCGGCCCGCAGCAGGAGGGCATGTTCGGCCACTGCGTGCACGGCCTCGGCGACCTCGACAAGGACGGCACCCCGGACTTCGCGGTCACCGGCCTCCAGGAGGAGGCGCCCGGCCAGAGCCGCTACTTCAACGCCGGCTCGGTGCACGTCTACTCCGGCGCCACCGGGCAGGAGCTGGCGGTGGTTTACGGCGAGCAGCTGCACGGCCAGTACGGTCGCTACACCGCCGGGGTGGGTGACTTCAACGGCGACGGCTACCCCGACCTGGCGGTCGGCGCCGCCACCGAGAGCTGGCCGGACCTGCGCAGCGGCTTCCACTGCGGCGCGGTCTACCTGATCTCGGGGGCCTGGATCCTGCACCGCGCCGGCCCGAAGTACCTCGGCCCCGATCCGGCGCGGCCCTACCTCGCCCGCGGCGAGGGCCCGAACAGCAAGCTCGGCCGCTCGATCGCCGGCATGGGCGACCTCGACGACGACGGCTACGCCGACCTGATCGTCGGCGCCTACGAGCCGCACGGCGCCGGCCCAGGCTATGCGCTGGCGATCTTCGGCCCCGACGGCAGCCGCAGCCGCAAGCTCACGGTCGGCAACGCGCCCTGGGCCTTCTTCGGCGTCTCGGTCGCCAACGCCGGCGACGTTGATGGCAACGGCGAGGACGACGTCCTGATCGGCGCCTTCGGCGCCAACGGCGCCGCCGGCTGGCAGACCGGGCGCGCCTACCTGTTGAGCGGCGAATCGATCGCCGACCCGGGCGCGCCGGTCCAGGTGCTCGGGGTGGAGGAGGGGCGCAACGCCCAGGACCAGTTCGGCCGCTACGTGGCCGGCGCCGGCGACCTCGACGGCGACGGCACCCCGGACCTCCTGGTCGGCGCCCACTTCCAGGACGCCGACGGCGCCGGCCTGCGCGACAACCGCGGCGCGGTCTGGATCTTCTCCGGCGCCCACTTCGGCGCCGGCGCCCCGCTGCGGCAGGTCCACGTCGAAGGCGGCGCCGGCGGCGCCCACTTCGGCAACGCCCTGTCCGGCTGCGGCGACCTCGACGGCGACGGCGTGGGCGAGTTCCTCGCCAGCGGCAGCTACGGCAACTACACCCGGGTCTACTCCGGCGGCACCGGCGCGCTGCTCGACACCCTCACCGGCGGCGTCGGCGAGCAGCCGCTGTTCGGCCACTCGGTGCGCTACCTCGGCCGCGACCTGGCCGGCCGCGCCTGGATCGTGCTCGGCGCTTACCAGGACGCGCTGGCCGGGCCGGACCGCGGCCGGGTCTGGGTCGCCGCCTACTGAGCGACCCGGTTCAGGGCTTCAGGTGGCGGGCGAAGAAGCCCCAGATCGTGTCGCTGCCGCCGCGCCCGAGGCCGTGGCCGACCTTGGGCCAGAAGCGGCTCTCGTAGGGCTTGTCGGCCTGGTCGAGCGCCTCGATCAGCTGGAAGGCGTTGTTGGGGTGCACGTTGTCGTCGACCATGCCGTGGGTGATCAGCAGCGCGCCGACGAAGTCCTCGACGTAGGTCATGGCGGCGCCGACCCGGTAGCCGTCCGGGTTGAGCTGCGGCGTGCTCATGTAGCGCTCGGTGTAGATCGTGTCGTAGTTCCGCCAGTCGGTCACCGCCGCCGCCGCCACCCCGGCGTGGAAGACGTCCGGGTGCTTCATCACGCCCATCGCCGCCATGTAGCCGCCATAGGACACGCCGTAGATGCCGACCCGGTCGCCGTCGACGTAGGGGCGCTCGCGCAGCAGCCGCACCGCGTCGGCGTGGTCCTGGATGTCGACGTCACCCAGTCGGCGGTAGGTCGAGCCGAGGAAGGCCTTGCCGCGCTGGCCGGTGCCGCGGCTGTTGACCTTCATGACCAGGTAGCCGCGGCCGGTCTCGCGCCGCGGGGTGGCGACGTAGTTGGCGCGCCACTCGGTGGTGTTGGGGCCGGCGTAGAGCGGGTCGATCAGCGGGTAGCTCTTGGCGGGGTCGAAGTCCTCCGGCTTGTAGAGCACGCCGTAGACGTCGAAGCGCCCGTCGTCGGACTTGAACTGGAAGATCTCGGCCAGGTCGGCCGCGCTGGCCGGGTCGGTCTCGGCGATCACCGCCACCCGCTCGCCGTCGGCGGTGCGGTAGAGCGCGGTGCAGGGCGGCACGTTGACCGACTCGTACTGCGCCACCAGCCACTGGTGGTCGGGCGAGAGCTGGAAGTTGCTGTGGTGCAGCTCGGTGCTCGTGACCCGGCGCTGCTGCCGGCCGTCGAGACCGACCAGGTGGTACTGCAGGTAGTAGGGGTTGGCCGCCGAGCTGTAGGCCAGGAAGCCGACCAGCCCGGCCTGCTCGTCGAGGAAGTGGATGCCGTCGGTCTGGAACTCGCCGCGGGTCACGGCGTGGTGCCGCTCGCCGGCGAGGTCGCGCAGCTCGTAATGGGTGTAGCCGCTGCGGTCGGTCTCCCACAGGAAGCGCTGGCCGTCCTCGAGCCAGCGGATCGCAGGGTGGTTCTCCTGCCAGGTGTCCTGGCGCTCCTCGACCACGGTCCGGGTCGCGCCGCTCTCCAGGTCGATCGCGAGCAGCTTCATGTGCTGCTGCAGGCGATCGGTCCAGTGGACCAGCATCTCGTCGCCGTCGGGCGAGCTGAGCATGCCGTAGACGTATTCCTCGCGTCCGCCGCCGGCCGCCACCGGGCGCGTCGTGCCTCCGGCGAGGTCGTAGACCATCAGCTCGGCGCCGGGGTTGGTGGCGCCGGCCTTGGGGTAGTACTCGGGGTAGTGGGTGGTGTTGATCTCCGCCCAGCCGGTGACCAGGTGGAAGGGGAGGACGCCGGTGTCGTCGAAGCGGTAGAAGAGCAGCTTGCGGGAATCGGGCGACCACCACATGGCGGTGGTCTGGTCGAGCTCCTCGCCGTAGACCCAGCTGGCGGTGCCGTAGTGGATGTCGGCGTTGCCGTCGGTGGTGACCGCGGTCTCCTCGCCGCTCTCCTTGTTCACCAGCACCACGTTCCAGTCGCGGTAGTGCGCCTCCCACTTGCCGTCCGGGGAGTCGACCTGGGTGTGCTGGCGGCCGCGGATCGGCCGGCCGACGTGTTCGCCCGTCCCGGCGCCGGGCCGGCCGCCGCCGCGGCTCACGCTCGGGAGCCCCTCGGCGCCCGCCGCCTCCGAGCGCTCGAAGCTGCGCAGGTCGAGGGCGTAGCGCTCGCCCTCGGTGGTGAAGTAGAGCGCGCCGCCGTCCTCGCTCCACTGGACCTCGGAGACCGTTCCCGGGCCCTGCGGGCGGCGTCCGCGGCGCTGCGCGGCGTCGAGCTCGGCGGCCAGCAGGCACAGGAGGAGGGCGGGGAGGAGCAGTCGCAGTGCGCGCATGAGCTTGTCGTCAGGAGGCTTGGAACGGCCGCGGAACGCAGGGATCGAGGCCGGCGGGGGCCGCGATTCTACGCAGGAGACGCGGTCGTGCTGCTGGGTTAGGCTGGAAAGGCCGGTCGCCGGCCCGCTCCCCTGATCCAACCGCGTGCTGATTTCCGCCCTCCGCCACCTCCTGCTCTGCGCTGCCCAGGCCGCGTTCGCGCCCGAGGACCAGGGGACGGTCGAGGTCGGGCTCGGCGAGCCGGTGCCGCTGCCCTCGATCAGCTACCAGGCCGACCACGGCACCGTGGCCGTGAACGATCGCGGCGACGTGCTGGTGGCCTTCCACACCGCGGTGTCCGCCGGCAGTCAGGTCAGCAAGCAGATCGAGGCGGTGTTCGTGCGCCGCATTGGCAAGGGGCGGTGGTTGGTCCCGAGCGTCTACGACAGCTTCCTGCTCGGTGACTCCAGCGTGGGCCTGGCCGGTCCGGCCGATCGCTGCGACAAGCCCGACGTGGTCAGCGTCGGCAACGACTTCCTGGTCTGCTTCCCGCGCGGCCCGGTCAGCAGCAGCGGCGGCAGCGGCCTGAGCCGGCTCGAGCTCGTGATCGTGCGCGTCGACGATCAAGGCGTGGCCAGCCTCGACGTGCCCGGGCCAGGCCAGGGCTGGGTGATCGACCCCGGCTTCACCGCCGGTCAGGCCGGCGCCATGCCCGACCTGGTCCATCGCACGGTGGACCCGGATCAGCCCGGCGCCTCCCCCGAGGGGCGCGCCGCGGTGGTCTACGCCCGGCAGACCGAACACGAGGGCGTGCGCCAGGGCTTCGAGCTGGTGGGCGCCGCGCTCGACGTGCGCAGCTCCCCGCCGGTGATCGGTCCGCTGGAGACCCTGGTGTCCAAGATCCCGGTCGACTCCACCAACGGCTACCCCGGCGGCGGCGGTCGCGTGCTGCCCGATCTGGTCGAGGACGACCTCGGCCACCTGGTCCTGGCCCACGAGTTCTACGCCCTGGCTGCGCGTGGCGTCACCACCACCGACGAAGGGCAGCTGTGGATCCGCCGCTTCGAGGCGCCGCTCGCGGGCGGCTTCCGCCAGCGGGACGCGCTGATGCTGAACGGGGAGGTGCTGCACTTCCGCCAGCGCCGTCCGGCCCTGATGGGCAGCCGCTACGACGGCGAGAACGTGATCGGCCTGGCCTGGCCCGAGCTCAGCCCGGACAGCCTGCGCAGCAAGGCGCACTACGGCCTGCTGCAGTTCCCCGCCGGCGGCGGCATCCAGTTCCAGAACGCGCTGGTGCCCAACCCGGCCAAGGCCAAGGTGCTGCGGCCGATCCCGGTCCACGCCGAGGGCTTCCAGGGCTGCATGCTCGACCTGGACTGGCAGAACGGCACCCGCGACACCGGCGGCTTCCGCCTGCTGCCGGCCCCGACCACCATGATCTTGGATTCGGCCGGGCTCCTGCCGGAGCGCAACGCGGTCGACGTCGGCGAGGGGCCCACCTTCGGGGGGCCGGGGCAGCGGGTGATGGCGCGGGTCTACGAGGCGGTGCCGGCCGGCCTGGCCAACGAGCGCGTCTACCTGATCCTCCACCGGATGTAAGCGGCTGCCGCGATCGGGGCCAGGTTGCTTCGGGCCGCCCCCTCCTCGGGAGCGACCGATCGCCTCCCTTTTCCCTTGATGGGGGCGCCGGGGCGACCCCATAAGAGGGGGATGGGACGCCTCCAAGACCGACTCGACCGGATCAAGGCCGGCTTCGTGGAGCAGGCGCCGGCGGAAGCGCTGGCGGTGATGGCCGCCGCCACCGAGCAGCTGCGCGGCTCGGGGATCCTGGACCGGGTGGCGCGGCCGGGGGAGGCCATGCCCTCCTTCCGCCTGCGCGACACCGAGGACCGGGAGGTCGGCTCCACCGAGCTCCTCGCCCGCGGGCCCTTGGTGATCACCGTCTATCGCGGCCACTGGTGACCGTACTGCAACGCGGAGCTGGATGCTCTGCAGAGACAGCACGAGGCGATCCGGGGGCTGGGCGCCGAGCTGGTGGCGATCTCGCCGCAGCTCCGCGAACACAACGCCGCAGTCAAGCAGCAGCACCGGCTCGCCTTCCCGCTCCTGAGCGACCCCGGCCACGCCTGGGCGCGTCAGCTCGGCCTGGCCTACGCGCTGCCCGCCGAGCTGCAGGCGCTCTACCAGCAGTTCGGCATCCTCCTGCCCGAGGTGAACGGCGACGACTCCTGGGAGCTGCCGCTGCCGGCGCGACTGGTGGTGGACGGG
>CAZXTO010000034.1:0-16029 GCA_964643675.1 uncultured Planctomycetales bacterium | reverse complement strand
GGTCTGCCCCGAGTGCATGACCAGCGTCGCCCCCGGCCGCTTCTGCAGCGCCTGCGGCACCGAGCTGAAGGCGGCGCCCGAGCAGGCGAAGGCGTCGGCCGGCTTCTGCACCGATTGCGGCAGCCCGATGTCGCCCGACGCCAAGTTCTGCGGTCAGTGCGGTGGCGAGCGCTGACTCGCGCCAGTGCGGTAACTGCGGCGCCGCGGTCGCCAAGCTCGACGCCCGCTACTGCGAGTTCTGCGGGCACGAGCTGCCGCGGCCGGCAGCGCCGCCGCCGGTAGCCCCCGCCGGCCCCTACGGCGACGTCGAGGCCCGCTTCGCGGCGCTGCAGCAGCACGCCGAGCTGCAGCGGCTGATGCTGCAGGTGCCGAAGGTGGCCGGGATCGGCTGCGGCCTGGTGTTCACGATCGGCTTCTTCGTGATCTTCATCGGCGTCGCCGTGTTCATGTTCGGGGCGATGGGCTCGACCGGGGCGCCGAGCATCATGAAGGTCGTGCCGCTGTTCTTCATCCTCGTCGGCAGCGTCGCGGCGTTCACGATCGTCAGGCGACTCAACAACTTCAGCCGCGCCCCGCTCCAGCGCGAGCCTGCCATGGTGGTCGGCGAGCGCACCGAGGTCTCCGGCGGCGGCCGCAACAGCTCCTCGAGCACGACCTATTTCGTCAGCCTGGAGTTCCCCGGCGGCCGCCGCAGCGAATACCGCACCCAAGGCCAAGTCGTGGGCAAGGTGAGCGATGGCGACGTCGGCGTCGCCTACCTGAAGGGCGAGTTCCTGGTCGACTTCGAGCGGCTGCGGGTCTGAGCCGAGGACCCACCAGTGCCGATCAAGTACCTCGGGTCGAAGCGGCTGCTGGTCGACGACATCGTCGGCCTGGCGCGCGAGCTGGCGCCGACCGGCACCGTCATCGATCTGTTCTCCGGAACGGCGCGCGTCGGCCACGCTTTGAAGGCGGCCGGCTACCGCGTGCTCGCCAACGACTACCTGCACTACGGCGAGACCATCGCTCGCTGCTACGTGCAGGCCGACCTCGAAGAGCACGGCGCCACCGCTGGACAGCTCATCCATGAGCTCAACGCCCTACCCGGTGCGCCCGGCTGGTTCACCGACACCTTCTGCGAGCGCAGCCGATACCTGCAGCCGAAGAACGGCGCCCGCGTCGACGCGATCCGCGACGCCATCGCCGCCAAGGCGCTGGAGCCGGAGCTCCAATCCATCCTGCTGGTGGCGCTGATGGAGGCCGCCGACCGCGTCGACTCCACCACCGGCGTGCAGATGGCCTACCTCAAGCAGTGGTCGGCCCGCAGCCACAACGAGCTCGAGCTGCGCCTGCCCGAGCTGCTCCCGCGCGCGGCCTCGGGCAAGGGCCGGGCCGCCCGCCTCGAGGCCCGAGAGGCCGCGCGCCAGCTCAGCGGCGACATCGCCTACCTCGACCCGCCGTACAACCAACACAGCTACCTCGGCAACTACCACGTCTGGGAGAGCTTGGTGCTCTGGGACCAGCCCGAGGTCTACGGCATCGCCCACAAGCGCGTCGACTGCAAGGAGCGCAAGAGCGACTTCAACCGCAAGACCGCCTTCCTCGACGCCTGGCGCGAGACCGTCGACGCCATCGACGCCCGCCACCTGATCGTCAGCTTCAGCGACGAGGGTTTCCTCAGCCGCGAGCAGATGGAAGAGACCCTCTCCACCCGCGGCCAGGTCCAGGTCCTCAGCAAGGACTACAAGCGCTACGTCGGCGCCCAGATCGGCATCCACAACCTCCAGGGCGAGAAGGTCGGCGCGGTCAGCCACTTGCGGAACCAGGAGTTCTTGTTCGTGGTCGGCACCACGCCCTGAACTCCGCCATTCGTCAGCTTCCTTCCGATTCCCTGATCGCTCAGCCTGCCGCAAGATCGCGCGGCCTCCGTAGCCAAGGCCTGATGCCTACGGGATCAACGTCGGGTTCGAGGTCGAGCAAGTAGCAACATCAATTGCCTGAACGGTAAGGCCGCAGGAGCCGGACGAAAGCGGAGGAGACGTGAAGGACAGGGCCCCGGAAGCGTCCGCAGGTAGGACCCTCGCAAGGACGGGATTTCCAATATCGAGGGTCGTGCCCGCGCAAGGCCCGCTTTGGATCGTGTACCCCCCCGCCGTTCCATACACCAAGGCGACTCCGCCGAGAGGGGTCGCGCCAACCACATCGACGGCGATGGGGCCAGGGCAGGAACCCGTCAGGCTGAGCCCTAGGCTCGGTGGAGCACCAGGGTTCCCGGAGTAGACGAAGGCGGACCCGGCATCCGTCAGGCCGCTGGGGTCTGCCCCAATGGCGCCAACGATTAGGTCTGAATAGCCGTCACCGTCCACATCTCCAGCCTCTGAAACGGAGCGCCCCAGGCGATCCAACGATTGGCTCCCATCGAATTGCTGGAGGAGGCCTCCGGTGGCGCCGGAGTAGAGATAAGCCGATCCTGCGTTGCCCAAGGCGCCTTCTGCTCCAACCAGGAGATCGTGGTGTCCGTCGCCGTCAACGTCTCCGGCAGTGGAGACCGAACCGCCAAGTCGGTCATGGTCGGCTAGCCCATCGAACCGGTGGAGCAACGCGCCGGTTCTCCCAGAGTAGACGTAGGCACAGCCGCTATTGAGATTCCAGCCGTGGTCCGCAAGCGGAGCACCGATGATGAAGTCGGGAGTACCGTCTCGATCAACGTCTCCTGCTCCTGACAGGGAGCTTCCGAAACTGTCGAAGCTGGCATCTCCGTCGAAACGATGGAGCAAGCTTCCGTCCGCGCCGGAGTACACGAAGGCGGAACCTGCACCCACGAAGCTGGGGGAATCCGCACCAGGTGAGCCGACCATGACATCGTCCCGGCCATCTTGGTTCACGTCTCCAACACCGCAGACTCCGGTGCCGAACTTCTCCAGGTAGGAGCTGCCGTCAAAGCGGTAGAGGATCGCCCCGGTTCGCCCCGAGTGGACGAACGCAGACCCCGCACCATGAACCCCGCCGACCTCGGCAAATCGAGCACCAACGATCAGGTCGTTGAAACCGTCACCGTCGACGTCGCCGGCGCCGGATACTGCCCCTCCCACAGGGGAAACGGTTGCGCTCCCATCGAAGCGGTGGAGTTGAGAGCCATCGGCACCAGAGAATACGAATGCCGATCCGGCGTCCGGCAAGCCACCGAGATCGGTACCTTGCGCACCCACGATGAAATCTGCGATGCCATCTCCATTGACATCGCCTGAGCCAGAGACGGAGGTGCCCATGGCGTCGCCGCCGGCCACGCCGTCGAAGCGGTACAGGAGAGCTCCGGTTCGACCGGAGTACACCTTGGCATAGCCTGCGTCGCTCAGGCTGCCTGTACCGGCATTGGGAGCACCAACGATCAGATCGGGGAATCCGTCTCCATCCACGTCACCGACATCAGAGACCGCGTTGCCTAAGCGATCGCCTGAGGCTCCGTCGAATTGATGGATCAAACTGCCTCCACCCTGGGCGAAGAGAGAGGCGGCGATACCGTGTATGAGGGCAATAGAGATGGCGAAACGGCGCAATGGACCTGGTGGCGGCAGGGAGCGAACGGGCGCTGGCAGTGGGCCAGCCGATGGGAATTGGTGAATGTTCGTCCGGGTCGGCCTGGGATTCCCACCAGAGTATCAAACCGAGAACTCACAAGGGTACCGACGTCAAACCCAGCTGTTGCTCATCCTAGGCGCGATGAGCGAAGCGTGAGGACCCCGATTGCCTAGCGACACACCCTTGTTCGCCTGATCGCTCTTCCAGCGACATCGACAAAACTACCTTCCTCACGCCTGGCGCGAGACGGTCGAGGCCGTCAACACCCGCTCCTTCATCGTCAGCTTCAGCAAGGAGGGTTTCCTCTCGCGCGAGCAGATGGAGCAGGTGCTCTCCGCAAGCGGCGAGGTCCGCGTCCTCGGCCACGACGACAAAGCGCTACGTCGGCGCCAAGATTGGAATCCACAAGCCCCAAGGCGAGAAGATCGGGGCAGTGAGCCGCCTCAGGAACCGGGAGTTCCTGTTCGTGGTGTCGAGCTGCCTAACGACCGCGACCGCAGCTGACCAGGACCCCCTGGAAGTAGTTGGGGACCTCCATGAGATTGCAGCCGTTGGCGACAGGACGCCGGTGAAGCACCCGCCGCACAGAGGCTCTGATAAGGTCTTCCCTGAGCAGGGACTCGACCCTCGATAGCTCTCCCACAGCCCTTCCTCCCCAATCTCGTTCGATGACCGTTCCCGGTTTCCAAGACTGGTTTCTGCCTCTCCTCAATGCTCTAGGCGACGGAGAAGTTCATCGGATTCAGGATTTGTACCTTCGCCTAGCCGACGAGATGGAGCTCGGGCCAGAGGATCGCGCGGAACTCCTCCCGAGCGGCAAGCAGCTGAAGTACGCCAACCGGATTGGCTGGGCGAGGACCTACCTGAAGAAGGCCGGACTCCTCGAATCCCCAGGCCGCAGCCTGTGCCGCATCACCGATCGCGGCCGCGAGGTTCTCGCTCAGGATCTAGATCGGCTGAGCGTCAGGTTTTTGCGCCAGTACCCCGAGTTTGTCGCCTTCCACACTTACACTCCTCGAGAGGACTCCGCGAACTTCAGGCCAGTCTCTGCCAGGAGCTTCTGGAACGGGTGCTGGCCGCGCCGCCGGATTTCTTCGAGTCCCTCGTCGTCGAGCTCCTTCTCCGGATGGGCTATGGCGGCTCTCGGGAAGACGCCGGACGGACCGTGGGCCGTTCCGGGGACGGCGGGGTCGATGGAGTGATCAAGGAAGATCGCCTCGGTCTCGATGTGGTCTACATCCAGGCCAAGCGCTGGGAGGGAACCGTCGGCCGACCGACCGTCCAGGCTTTCGCCGGCAGCTTGGAGGGCTTCCGTGCCAAGAAGGGAGTGCTGATCACGACCTCAAGCTTTTCACGGGAAGCGCAGGAGTACATCAGGCAGATCGAGAAGAGGATTGTCCTCGTCGGCGGCCAGGAATTGGCGCAACTCATGCTTGAGCACAACCTGGGCGTCAGCGTGGTGAGTCGATTCGAGGTCAAGAAGCTGGACTTGGATTTCTTTGAGGGAGACTGAATCGTCCCGGTCCGGGCGATGGGCGACCTCTGGCCAGCGGGCCATGAGGTTCGCACCACGGAATCCTTGATCCCGGCCATGGGGAGGATTGGAATCAAGGGGTGAAGATCTTCATCAGCAGCGTCCAGCGGGAGTTCCAGGAGGAGCGTCGCTCCCTCGGCGAGTTCCTCGCGGGCGACGCGCTGCTCAGCAGGCTCTTCGAGACCTTCCTCTTCGAGCGGGACGTCCCCGCCGCCAGCCAGCGACCCGACGAGATCTACCTTGAGGAGGTCGCCCGCTGCGATCTCTACCTCGGCCTGCTCGGGGTCGAGTACGGCCAGGAGAACGAGGACGGCTTCTCCCCCACCCACCGCGAATTTACGGAGGCTACCCGGCTGGGCAAGCCGCGGCTCATCTTCATCAAAGGAACGGAGGATGCCGCCAAGCACCCGAAGATGCGGGCCCTGATCCAGGAGGTCGACGCCCAACTCGTCCGGCGCCGCTTCCAGTCGGCCGCCGAGCTGCAGACCGCCGTCTACGCGAGCCTCGTCAACCACCTCGAAGCGACCGGCGTGATCCAGAACAGCCCGTGGGACGCCACTGCCGACCCGAGAGCGACCCTCGACGCTCTGGACCCGGAAGCCATCACCCTCTTCGTCCGCCGGGCGCGCAAGGCCCGCAACTTCCCGCTACCGGTCGAGGCGGATGCGGGAGAGGTCCTCACTCACCTCAACCTGCTCGACGACGGCCGCCCGACGCACGCGGCGGTCCTGCTCTTCGCCCGTCAGCCGCAGCGTTTCATGCTGGCCTCGGAGGTGAAGTGCGCCCACTTCCACGGCACCGAGGTCGCCAAACCCATTCCCTCCCACCAGGTCTACAAAGGCACCGCGTTCCAACTGGTGGACCAGGCCATCGACTTCGTGATGTCGAAGATCAATCTCCGGGTCGGCACCCGGGCGGAGGGCCCGGAGGCGCCGGTGGAGTACGAGATCCCGCGTGAGGTCGTCGCCGAAGCCATCGTCAACGCCATCGCCCACCGCGACTACCGCAGCACGGCCAGCGTCCAAGTCATGCTCTTCGCCGACCGGCTCGAGGTCTGGAACCCCGGCACGCTGCCGCCCGCCCTGACCCTCGACAAGCTGCGCGGCCCGCACGGCTCCTTCCCCGGCAACCCGTTGCTGGCCGAGCCCCTCTACCTGACCAAGTACATCGAGCGCATGGGCACCGGCACCGGCGACATGATCCGGCAGTGCCGGGCGGCCGGTCTGCCGGAGCCGGAGTTCCGTTTGACGGATGGCTTCGTGACCACGATCCGGCGGCCCGTGGCGGCTGACGCTGAGGAGACCGGCACCAAGAGGCACCAAGATGGCACCAAGATGGCACTAAGCTCGGAGCAGGCTAAAATCCTCCATAAGTGCCTTTCTCCCAAGGCTTTGGTCGACCTTCTCAAGATCTCAGGACGCACCGACCGCACCAAGTTCCGGGACCAGGTTCTTCGTCCGCTCCTGGATGCTGGCCTGCTCGAGATGACCATTCCGGACAGGCCCACGAGCGGCAAGCAGCGGTATCGGGCCACGGCGGCTGGAAAGGCGGTCGTCAACGACCTGGACGCCTGAATCCAGCTCTTGGCCTGCGGTTAACGCCGCGACCGCAGCTGATCGATCGTCACCGCCACGACGATGATCACGCCGATCAGGATCTCCTGGAAGTAGTTGGGGACCTCCATGAGATTGCAGCCGTTGGCGAGGAAGCTCATCAGGAAGGCGCCGATGAGGGCGCCGAGGATCGAGCCGGTGCCGCCGGAGAGGCTGGCGCCGCCGATGACGACGGCGGCGATGATGTCGAGCTCCTTGCCGAGAGCGGTGGTGGGGTCGCCAACGGTGAGCCGGCCGAATTGGAGGACTCCGGCGAGGCCGGCGAAGGCGCCGCACAGAGCGTAGATGGCGATCTTGGTGCCCTCGACCGGCACGCCGCAGAGGCGCGCGGTGGGCTCGTTGCTGCCGATGGCGAAGGTCCGCGTTCCGAAGACCGTCTTGCGCAGCACGAAGGCCATGACTGCGGCCAGGCCGAGCATCAGCCAGACGCCGAGCGGCAGCACCGGCAGCTCCCAATTCGCCGGCTTGGCCATCAGGTTGGCGAGCCAGGAGGCGTCGGCGTCGATCTTCTGCTCGCCGGCGAGCGCCTTGGCCGCGCCGCGGGCGATGCCGAGCATGCCGAGGGTGATGATGAAGGGCACCACCTTCAGCCGCGTGATCAAGAGACCGTTGACCGCGCCGCAGAGCGCGCCGGCGAGCACTCCGGCCAGCGCCGCCACCGCGGTGCCGAAGCCGTTCAGCATGCTCCAGGCGCTCACCACCGAGCTGAAGGCGATCACCGAGCCGATCGACAAATCGATGCCGCCGCTGACGATGACGAAGGTCATGCCGACCGCGCCGAGGCCGACGATCACGGTCTGGGTGGCGACGTTCTTGAAGTTGTAGAGCGTCAGGAAGCTGCCCGGCTCCATCACCGCGAAGAACAGCACCACCACGGCCAGGCCGATGAAGGGCGCGAGCAGCGACGCGAGCCGGCGCGCGCGGCCGGCGGTTTCGAGGGGGGTGGAATCAGTCATCGTTGCTGGCGCCGCGGGTGGCTTCGTCGAGCACGGCGTGTTCGGTCCACTCCCCCACCGGCCGCGCCGGGCCGAGGCGGCCGCGGTGCATCACGGCGAGGGTGTCGCAGATGCCGAACAGCTCGGGCAGGTAGGAGCTGACCACGATCACGGCCTTGCCGGCCGCGGCCAGCTCGCCGAGGGCGCGGTAGACCTCGACCTTGGCGCCGACGTCGATGCCGCGGGTCGGCTCGTCGCACAGCAGCACGTCGACGTCGTGGTGCAGCAGCCGCGCGATCGCGACCTTCTGCTGGTTGCCGCCGCTGAGCTCGCCGGCGCTCTGCCAGGGGTCGCGGGCGCGGATCGCGAGGCGCTCCATCCAGCGGCGGGCGGCGGCGTCTTGCAGGCCGCGGCGGATCACGCCGCGCGGCGCAACCGGGCCGAGCCGCGACAAGGTCAGGTTGGTGGCGATCGGAAGCTCGAGGGCCAGGCCTTCCTCCTTGCGGTCCTCGCTGACGAGGCCGATGCCCTGGTTGAGGCGCTGGCGCGGGCAGCCAGGCGGCAGCGACACCCCGGCCAGGCGCAGCTCGCCACTCCGCACCGGGTCGAGCGCGAAGAGGGCGCGCAGCAACTCGGTCCGCCCCGCCCCGACCAGCCCGGCGATGCCGAAGATCTCGCCGCGGCGCAGCTTCAGGCTGGCGCGCTCGGGCAACGGCTCGCCCGCCAAACCATCCAGCTCGAGCAGCACCTCGCCCGGCTCGTGCGGCACCTGCGGAAAGAACTCCTCCAGCTTGCGGCCGGCCATGAGCTCGATCACGCGCTCCATCGGCGTGTCCGCCACCACGCCGGCGCCGACCGAGCGGCCGTCGCGCAGCACCGTGAAGCGGTCGGCGATGCGCTCGACCTCCTCCAGGAAGTGGCTGATGTAGACCACCGCCACACCGTGCTCGCGCAGCAGCCGCACCGCCTTGAACAGGTGCTCGACGTCGGCGCTCGACAGCGAGCTGGTCGGCTCGTCGAGCACCACCACCCGCGCGTCGAAGACGATCGCGCGCGCGATCTCGACGATCTGCCGCGCCGCCGGGCCGAGCGCCAGCACCTGCGCCCGCGGGCTGATGTCCGGCCGGCCGAGCCGCGCCAGGGCGTCGGCGACGCGCGCCTCCATGGCGCGGCGGTCCAGCACCCCGCGCCGCGTCGTCTCGCGGCCGAGCATGACGTTGTCGGCCACGCTCAGGTGTGGCGCCAGGTTCAGCTCCTGGTAGACCATCGCCACGCCGCGCTCGAGGGCGTCGTGGGTGCCGCGCGGCGCATACGGCGCGCCGTCCAGCTCGACCGCGCCGGCGTCGGCCGCGTGCGCCCCGGCCAGCACCTTCATCAGGGTGCTCTTGCCGGCGCCGTTCTCGCCCAACAGCGCGTGCACCTCGCCGGCGCGCACCTCCAGGTCCACGCCCTCGAGCGCAACCACCGGCCCGAAGGCCTTCGACACGCCGCGCATGCGCAGCGCCAACGGCGGCGCGGCCGTGGCGGCGGGCGGCGCGGCGGCGGTCACGGGCGCTACTCCCCGAGGATCGACAGGTCCGGCGACAGCAGCGCCACGATCTCGGGCGAGTCGACGTTGGCCGGCGTCGCGACCTTGGCGCCGGTGTCGATGCGCGGCTCGATGGCGCCGCCGCCGAGGTGCACGATCATCGCCTCGACCGACATCCGCCCCATCGCCACCGGGTCCTGCAGCACCAGCGCGTCGATCTCCTTCGCGCGCAGGCCCTCGAGCAGCTTGGGGCTGGAGTCGAAGCCGACGAACTTCACCGAGCCGGCCTTGCCGAGGTCCTGCAGGGCCCGCAGCATGCCGAACACGGCCGACTCATTGGGGCAGAAGATGCCCTGCACGTCGCCGTGGTTCTGCAGCAGGTTCTCGGCGGTCGAGTAGGCGCTCTCGGTGGTAGCGCCGGCGTACTGGTTGGTGGACACCAGCTCGACCCCCGGGAAGTCGGCCGCCATCTTGTCGAGGAAGCCCTGCTCGCGCGCCATAGTGCTGGCCGAGCCCTCGAGGTAGCGCATCATCAGCGCCGTGCCCTCGCCGCCGAGCAGCTCGCCGAGGGCCGCGGCCGCCAGCTCGCCGCCGTGGTAGTTGTCGGTGGCGACGAAGCTGACGCGGCCGTCCCAGTCGAGGTCGCTGTCGGCGATGATCACCGGGATGCCCTGCCCGGCCGCCTCCTTGGCCACCGGCACCAGGGCGCGGTTGTCGAGCGGCATGAGCACGATGCCGTCCACCCCGCGGGCGATGAAGTCCTCGACCACCTTGATCTGGGCGGCGCGGTCGTCCTCCTTCAGCGGCCCCTTCCAGATCGCCTCGACGCCGTGCTGCTGCGCCGCGGCCTCGGCCCCGGCGTGCACCGCCTTCCAGAACTCGTGGGTCGTGCCCTTCGGGATCACGGCGATGCGGAGCGCGTCCGGGGCCGATCCGTTTTCTTCAGCGCCGCAGGCGGCGAGGCCGGCCAGGGCGGTGACCAGGAACAGCGGAAGGGTGGGGAAGGATTTCATCGGGAAGGGCTTCCGACGGCAGTCGGAGGGGCCACAATAGCGCCGCCGTGCGCATCGACGCCCATCAGCACTTCTGGAGCTACGACCCGGAAGAGTACGCCTGGATCAGCGAGCCGCTCGCGGTGCTGCGGCGGGACTTCCTGCCCGGGGATCTCCAACCGCTGCTCGAAGCGCATGGCTTCGACGGCTGCGTCGCGGTGCAGGCGCGGCAGTCGCTGGCCGAGTCGGACTGGCTGCTCGAGCTGGCCGATGCCTCGCCGATCGTGCGCGGGGTGGTCGGCTGGGTCGACCTGCGCGACGACGGCGCCGCGGCCGAACTGGAGCGGCTGGCGGCGCACTCGCGCTTCGTCGGCGTGCGCCACATCGCCCAGGACGAGCCGGACGACGGCTTCTTGGCGCGGCCCGACTTCGTCGCCGGCGTGGCCGAGCTGGAGACGCACGGCCTTCGCTACGAGCTGCTGGTCTACGAGCGGCAGCTGCCGGCGGCGATCGAGCTGGCCTCGGCGCTGCCGGAGCAGCCCTTCGTGCTCGACCACATCGGCAAGCCGCGCATCGCCGACGGGGCGCGCGAGCCTTGGGCGGCGCGGATGGTCGAGCTGGCCCAGCGCGAGAACGTGTGCTGCAAGCTGTCGGGCATCGTGACCGAGGCCGACTGGGCGGCCTGGACCCCTGCCGCCCTGCGCCCCTACCTCGACACCGCGCTCGGGGCCTTCGGGCCCGAGCGCCTGATGTTCGGCTCGGACTGGCCGGTGTGCCTGCTCGCGGCCGACTACCCTTCCACCTACACGCTGGTCGAGCACTGGAGCCAGCAACTCTCGCCGGACGAGCGCGCGGCGCTGTTCGGCGGCAACGCGGCCCGCTTCTACGGGCTCTCGGACGAGAACTGACATGACGAAGACCTGGTTCGTGACGGGGGCGCTCGGCTGCATCGGCGCCTGGGTGGTGAAGACGGTGCTGGACCGCGGCGACACGCCGGTGGTCTTCGACCTCGGCGGCGACCCGCGGCGCATCCGCGACGTGGTCGAGCCCGAGGCCTTCGGGCGCATCCGCTTCGTGCAGGGCGACGTCACCGACACCGCGGCGGTGGCGGCGGCGGTCGCCGACAACGGCGCGGAGCGCATCGTGCACCTGGCCGGCCTGCAGGTGCCCTTCTGCAAGGCCGACCCGCCGGCCGGCGCGCGCGTCAACGTGCTCGGCACCATCAACGTCTTCGAGGCGGCCAAGGCAGCCGGGATCACGCGCCTGGCCTACGCCAGCTCGGCGGCGGTCTACGGCCCCGACGACTACGGCCCCGACGGCAGCCCGCCGACCGAGGACACCGCCTGCCACCCCACCACCCACTACGGCGTCTACAAGCTCGCCAACGAGGGCAACGCGCGGGTCTACGCCCAGGACGACGGCATCTCGAGCGCCGGAATCCGGCCGCTGACCGTCTACGGCGTCGGCCGCGACCAGGGCATGACCAGCGACCCGACCTGCGCCATGCGCGCGGCGGTGCGCGGCGAACCCTTCCAGATCCGCTTCAGCGGCGCGACGGACTACCAGCACGTCGGCGACTGCGCGGCGGCCTTCGTCGCGGCCGCCGACCGCGGCCCCGAGGGCGCGGCGGTCTACAACCTGCACGGCGACTCGGTCGACATGGCGCGCGTCCGCGACTTGATCGTGCGCTTCGGCCCCGAGGGCACCGCCGACCGCATCACCGTCGACGGCCCCGTCTTGCCGATCCCCCCCGCCCTCGACGCCAGCGCCATCGGCGCCGCGCTCGGCGAGCTTCCGCGCACGAGTCTGGAGGACGGCGTACGCATGACCATGGAGCACTTCGCGCGCTTGGAGGCGGCCACCGCCTGATCCGCCCATGCGCGTCTCCCTCTTCGTCACCTGTCTGGTCGACCAGCTACGTCCGGAGGTCGGCCTGGCGGCGGCGGAGCTGCTGGAGGGCGCGGGCTGCGCGGTGGACTTCGATCCGCGCCAGACCTGCTGCGGTCAACCGGCCTTCAACAGCGGCTACCGGGCCGAGGCGCGCGCGGTCGCGCGCACCCTGATCGAGGCCCTCGAGGGCGCCGACGCGGTGGTGACGCCGTCGGGCTCCTGCTGCGCCATCACCCGGCACTACCGCGAGCTGTTCGAAGGCGAGCCGGAGTGGCAGGCACGCGGCGAGGCGCTGGCGGCGAAGACCTTCGAGCTGGCGGGCTTCCTGGTGGAGCGCTCGCCGGCCGCCCTCGCCGCCGCGCCCGCCGCCGGTGAGGGCCCGGACCTCGGCGCGCGGGTCGACGCCCGCGTCTCCTGGAACGACTCCTGCCATGGCCTGCGTGAGCTCGGGCTGCGCGAGGCGCCGCGGCGGCTGCTGGCCGCGGTCGACGGCCTCGAACTGATCGAGGCGCCGCTGCGCGAGGAGTGCTGCGGCTTCGGCGGCACCTTCGCGGTCAAGAACGACCAGATCTCGGTGGCGATGGCCGACCGCAAGATCGACGAGCTGGAGACGCTGGGGATCGACTTCGTCACCGGGGCCGACCTCTCCTGCCTGATGCAGCTCGGCGGCCGGCTGCAGCGGCGCGGCTCGAAGATCCGGGCCGTCCACTTCGCGGAGCTGATCGCCGGCGGGCTGCCGACCGGGGCCGGCGCGGGCGGCAGCGCCGAGGTCGGCGCGGAGGCGGCGCGGTGATCCACGGCCTCCAGGCGCGCGACTTCGACCGCCTGGCGCAGGACGCGCTCACCGATGCCACCCAACGCGGCGCCATCGGCAAGGCCACCGACACCATCCGCAGCCGGCGAGGCGCCGCGGTCGACCAGCTGCCCGAGTGGGAGGAGCTGCGCGAGCGCGCCCGCGCCATCAAGGCGCACACGCTGGCGAAGCTCGACCACTATCTAGAAGAGTTCGTCCAGCGCGTCGAAGCGCAGGGCGTGGCCGTGCACTGGGCCTCCGACTCCGCCGAGGCCAACGGGGTGCTGGCGAAGCTGCTGGCCGAGGCCGGCGAGCGCCCGATCGTGAAGTCGAAGAGCATGGTGACCGAGGAGATCGGCCTCAACCACGTGCTCGAGCAGCGCGGCCTGCGGCCGGTCGAGACCGACCTCGGCGAGTGGATCCAGCAGCTCGCGGGCGAGCCGCCCTCGCACATCATCGTGCCGGCGATCCACAAGACCGAGGCGCAGATCGCGGCGCTGTTCGCCGAGAAGGTCGGCAGCGCCGCGGATGCCAGCGCCGAGGAGCTGACCGCGATCGCCCGCCGCATCCTGCGCGAGGAGTTCGCGGACGCCGCCATCGGCGTCAGCGGCGTCAACTTCGCCGTCGCCGAGACCGGTAGCTTCCTGCTGCTCGAGAACGAGGGCAACATCCGCCTGACGACCTCGCTGCCGCGGGTGCACGTGGCGGTGATGGGGATCGAGAAGCTGCTGCCGCGGCTGAGCGACCTCGAGGTCTTCCTGCGGCTCCTGCCGCGCTCGGGCACCGGCCAGCACCTGACCAGCTATCAGTCGATCTTCACCGGCACCGCCCGCGGCGGCGGCGCGGCGACCGCGCGGCCCGACGGCGAAGGCCCCGAGGAGATGCACCTGGTCCTGCTCGACAACCGCCGCAGCGCCATGCTCGCCGATCCGCTGCGGCGCGAGAGCCTGCAGTGCATCCGTTGCGGCGCCTGCCTCAACGTCTGCCCGGTCTACCGCCAGGTCGGCGGCCACGCCTACGGCTCGGTCTACCCGGGGCCGATCGGCGCCGTGATCACGCCGCAGCTCGCGGGCATCCACGAGGCGAGGCCGCTGCCCTATGCGTCGAGCCTGTGCGGCGCCTGCGAGGAGGTCTGCCCGGTCAAGATCCCGCTGCCCGAGCTGCTGCTCGACCTCCGCAAGGAGGCGGTGGAACAGAAGACCAGCGCGCCCGCCGGCGAGGGCTTCGGCTTCGGCCTGTGGGCGTGGTTCATGAAGACGCCGCGCCGCTACCGCTGGGCGCTGCGTTTGGCGCGGCTCGGCTTCCCGCTCGGCAAGCGCTTCGGCCCCTTCGCGCGCTGGGCCCGGCAACGCGAGCTGCCGAAGCCGGCGGCGCGCAGCTTCCGCGAGCTGTGGCAGGAGCGGCGGCGATGAACGCGCGCGAGACGATGCTCGCCCGCATCCGCGACGGCCTGCGCGGGGTGGAGGTCCCGCCTCTGCCGGAGCCGCAATCCCCGCCGAGCGGCGCCGGCGAGCTCGTCGCCTTCCGCGCCCTGGCGGAGTCGGTCGGGGTGGAATTCCACGACACGGTGGAGTCCGCCCTCCGCGACGCCCGCACCGTCGCCCTGTCCGACGCCCCGGAGGTGCGCGCGGTCGCCGCCGACCTGGACGGCCGCCGCTGCTTCGACGGCTGGTCCGACCGCGCCGCCATGCTCGAGGCCGACGCCGGCCTGACCACCGCCCAATACGGCGTCGCCGAGACCGGCACCCTGGTCCTGATCGGCGACGACGAGCGCCACCGCCTGGTCAGCCTGCTGCCGCCGCTGCACGTGGCGCTGCTGCGGCGCGACCGTATCCTCCCGACCCTCGGCGCGGCGCTCGCCGCCCTCCACCGAGAGGAGCCCGCCGCCATGAGCCGCCTGACCACCTTCGTCACCGGCCCCTCCCGCACCGCCGACATCGAGCTGCAGCTCGTGCTCGGCGTGCACGGCCCGCGCGCGCTGCGCGTGGTGCTGGTGGATCCGCCCGACGCCGACCCCGCTCGCCCCCCCGCCTAGCCCCGTGAAACTCGTCCGCTTCCAACGCAACGGCGACACCATCCCGCGCCACGGCGCCCTGATCGGCGACGACCTCGTCCTCGACTTCACCGCGCCCGCCGCCGACCTGCATCAGCCGCACGACCTGCTGGCCTGGTGCGACCTCAACGGCGCCGCGCTGCCGGCCGCGCTCGAGCTGGCCCACCAGCTCGAGACCACGCCCTCGCGCCGCGAGGAGCTGGCCGCCGCCCTGCTGCCGCTCAGCGAGGTCAAGCTGCTGGCGCCGGTCGACATGCCCGGCAAGGTGATCTGCATCGGCCTCAACTACCGCGACCACGCCGAGGAGAGCGGCATGGAGATCCCGGAGCGGCCGCTGGTGTTCAGCAAGTTCGGCAGCTGCGTGGTCGGCCCCGACGACGCCGTGCGCCTGCCCAAGGGCCACTCCGAGACCGACTACGAGGCCGAGCTCGCCTTCGTCGTCGGCCGCCACGCCAGCCACGTGCCGCTCGAGCGCGCGCTCGATCACGTGCTCGGCTACGCCTGCGCCAACGACGTCTCGGCCCGCGCCTTCCAATTCGCCGACGGCCAGTGGACCCGCGGCAAGGTCTGCGACACCTTCTGCCCGCTCGGCCCCTTCGTCGCCACCACCGACGAGGTGCCCGCGCCCGAGAAGCTGCGCATCGGCCTGCGCCTGAACGGCGAGACCATGCAGGACTCGAGCACCGACCAGCTGGTCTTCGGCATCGCCGAGCTGGTGGCCTCGCTGAGCGAATTCATCACCCTCGAACCCGGCGACCTGGTGCTGACCGGCACCCCGCCCGGGGTCGGCTTCGCCCGCAAGCCGCCGGTCTACCTGGCCGACGGCGACGTGATGGAGGTCGAGATCGAGGGCCTCGGCGTGCTGCGCAATCCGGTCGCCGGCTGAGCCCGCGGAGCGGAGCGCGGCGGAGGCGGCGCGGCGCAATCCGCGGCGCCGCCTTCCCAACACTCCCCTTCCTAGGAAGGGATCCGGCCGCCCCCTAAGATCGGGGCCGAAGATCCCCCGGGTCTCCCCATGAGCGCGCGCCCCGTCCCGACCCTCGCCGACCTCATCGACCTCGAGGTCCTGGTGGCGCGGGAAGAGGGCGCGCCCGAGGTCGGCTGCGCGGTCGAACCGGCCCAGCTCGGCCAGG
>CAZXTO010000033.1:0-16338 GCA_964643675.1 uncultured Planctomycetales bacterium | reverse complement strand
GCCGTGAAGGCAGAGAGGCCACCCTGCCGGGCCACCCCCTCCTCCTGACTCGCGCGGTACCTTCCTACCGCAACCCAGCCAGTTCTTGCAGCTGCCTCCAGTTCTGGAGGCGTTGTTCGGTGCCCGCCTGGATGCCCTCGTCCGGGTTGCCCTCCTTGTCGAAGTGCTTGCGGAAGCGCCCCTCGGTGCGGGCGAAGTCGGCGAAGGTGTAGGGCTCGCCGGTCTTGGAGTCGGTGGTCCAGTCGGCCTTGAGCGCGGGGTTGCCCTTGAGGCTGATGCGCTCGGCGAGGGACTCGCCCTCGCGCGGGTCGTGGATGAGCAGCGGGAAGGCGCGCGACTCGACCGCCAGCTTGGCCTGGTGGCTGGACATGTCGTCGCCGACGCCGTGCTCGGGCTGGCAGGTGGTGTAGACGATCACGACGGAGGGGCCGTCGTACTCGTTGGCGCCCATGACGGCGCGGTAGAAGTGGTTCGGGTGCGCCGCGGTGGTCTGGGCCACGTAGACGTCCGGGTGCATCATGGCGATCTGGGCCGCCTCCTTGCGGTGCTCGACCTTGCCGCCGCGGGCCTTGCCGTGGGCGCTGAGCTTGGCCTCCTGGGCGAAGAAGGAGGCGGTCGAGGTCTGGCCGCCGGTGTTCGAGTAGACCTGGGTGTCCAGGATCATCACGTTCACGTTCATGCCCGAGGCCAGCAGCCGCGACAGCGCCTGGAAGCCGATGTCGATCATGCCGCCGTCGCCGCCGAGGGCCCAGATCTTCTTGTGACCCCAGCCCATCTGGTCCCAGCGCAGGCGCACGCCCGCGGCGGTGGTGGCGGCGTTCTCGAACAGCGAGTTCATCCACGGCACCGTGTAGGGGTTGTAGGGGTAGGTCGAGGCGTAGACCGTGTTGCAGCCGGTCGCGGCGACCAGGCCGATGTTGTCCTTGCCGTGCACGAAGGCGGTCGCGGCCAGCATCATGCGCAGGGCCGAGACCTCGCCGCAGCCCATGCAGGAGCCGGCGCCGCCGGTGAAGGTCGAGATCGCCTCGGTCGACAGCATCATGTCGGTGAGCACGCGCTCGTTGATGTAGTCGTCCGGCGTGTCGGGCAGCTCTTGGAAGTGCTTCCAGCCGGTCAGGAACCAGTCCAGGCCGCGCTCGTCCTTGACCTCCATGTGCAGGGCGTCGTGCTCGCCGCAGACCTCGACGCACTCGGCGCAGCCCTTGCACTTGGTCGGGTCGATGAAGATGCCGAACATGCCCGGCTTGCCGCCCTTCTTCTCGACCGCGTCGTAGTACTTGCGGGTGCGGTTGAAGTGGCCGGCGAACTGCTCGCGCTCGGCGTCGCTGTCGAAGGCCGCCAGGCGCTGCTCGTACTCGTCGGCGGGCACCACCTTGGCCAGGATCGCGGTGTCCGGGCACTCGGTGACGCACTCCATGCAGCCGACGCAGTTCTGGTTGTCGAGCACCGGGGCGTCCGGGCCGATGTAGCTGAAGTCGCGCAGGGCCGCGGTGCCGGGGGCGATGATCGAGCGCGCCACCGACAGGTCGGCCGGCAGCCCGAGCTCGGCGTTGCCGTCGTTGTAGCAGCCGACGATGCGCTGCTCGAAGTCCTGGACGTCGATGAGGTCGAACAGGTCCTGTTCTTGGGTCGTGGTCATGGTTCCGCTCAGACGCTCAGGGTGGTTTCGGATTCGATGGTCTCGCGCGGGACCTCGCGGACGTCGTCCAGGCCGCGCCGCACGCATTCCAGGTTCTCGGCCACGACCTTCTCGCCGCGGCGGCCGAAGTACTTGCGGATCGACCGCTCCACCCCCTCGAGCAGGTGGTCGTGGTCGAGCCCCGACTCCTCGGCGAATGGCGTGACCTTCAGGAACACGCCCAGCAGCACGATGCCCTGCATCCGGACCACCAGGTCCGGGCTGCTGGCGACCTCGCGCGCGGTCTGGACCATGTCCAGGAAGTAGACCCGGATGTTGCGCTCGCGGATCTTCTGCCGCGCCTCCTCCGGCACGTTGCGCCACACCTCCTCCGGGTCCTCGAGGGCGGACTGGATCAGGATCGAGCCGCCCTCGTCGAGGCCGAACAGCGGGTCGCCGTTCTGGAAGGCGTTGACGTCGTTCAGCGGCACGAACTCGACGTGGTTGAGCTCGCAGTGGATCCGGATGTGCTCCGGCGCGATGGTCAGGAAGTAGGTCGTCGGCAGGCCCTTCTTCTCCGAGCCGTACTTCGGGTAGGCCTGCACCTGCTTGTCGAACAGGTCGGCCACCAGGGTGGCGATGACCTTGTTGGTGGTCACCGAGCCGAAGCCGCCGACCGAGTGGCCGCGCATCGAGAAGGCCCCCTTGGGACGCACGTCCGGGTCGTCCGGGCGGTCGATGGCGGTCTCGTGGTCGATGCCGAGCGAGAAGTAACGGCCGGCGGGGGTCAGCTTTCCCTCCGCCAGGTGGTGGAACAGCGCCTTGACGTCGCCGGGGCGGACGTCGCGCGAGCCGAGGCCGCCCGAGCCCTCGTAGACCGCCGGCATGCCCTGCAGCGGCTGGTAGCCCGGGGCGCCGGTGTTGGCGTCGTAGAGCGCCGCCTTGATCTCGGCCGTGAGCGGGTTCGACTGGGCGCTGGGCACGTCCAGGCGCTCGATCACCGCGATCGCCTTGGCCTGGCCGAGCACCGCGGCCAGCTCCCTGCCCGGGAAGGGCCGCCAGGAGGTGACGGTGACGCAGCCGACCTTGAGCTCGGAGTTCTCGCGCAGCCAGTCGACGGTGGCGGCGGTGGTCTCCATCAGGGTGCCCATGCCGACGACGACGTAGTCGGCGTCCTCGCAGCGGTAGGCGTCGATCAGCCCGTACTGGCGGCCGGTGTTGGCGGCGAAGACCGAGAAGGCCTCCTCGAGCTTGGGCTGGAGCAGGTCGTAGAAGGCCCGCTGCGCCACCTTGCCCTTCATGTAGGAGTCCTGGTTCTGCACCACGCCGCTCATCAGGGCGGTATCGGTGCTCATCAGGTTCGGGATGTGCTCGCGCGGGTCGCCGACGAACTCCTTCATGAACTCCGGCTCGGGCAGCAGCACGTTCTCGACCGTGTGGGTGGTCAGGAAGCCGTCCTGCACGTTCATGAAGGGGGTGGCGGTGGCCTCCGCCACGCGCCGCGCCACCAGGGCCAGGTCGGCCGACTCCTGGGCGTTGCGCGCCATCAGGATGCCCCAGCCGCAGTCGAGCACCGCGGCGATGTCGTCGTGGCCGGCGTGCACGTTCAGCGAGTGGCTGGTCAGCGCGCGCGCGCCGATGTGGAACACGGCGGGCAGGCGCTTGCCGGCGATGGTGTAGAGGACCTCCTTCATCAGCACCAGGCCCTGCCCGGAGGTGAAGGTGGTGACCCGGCCGCCGGAGGCGGCGTAGCCCTCGCAGGCGGAGGCGGCGCTGTGCTCGCTCTCCGGCTCGAAGAAGACCAGCGGGGTGTCCCAGAGGTTGGCCTTGCCGGCGGCGACCGAGACCTC
The DNA here is from genome assembly GCA_964643675.1 of uncultured Planctomycetales bacterium. GTDB lineage: Bacteria > Planctomycetota > UBA1135 > UBA1135 > UBA1135 > J029. The sequence goes on along the minus strand of CAZXTO010000033.1, from coordinate 12,870 downwards.
GAAGGCCTGCCCCATGTTCGTGGAGGAGGTGATGGGGTAGCCGCAGGCCCCTTCGCCGATGTGGGTCTCGACGTAGGCGACCATTGCGGAGCCGTCCGTGGTGGCCGGCTGCCCCGGGTAGGGAACGTTGTTTTCGGGCATGGGAGTAATCACGGAGGCCCGGCGAGGAGCCACCACGGGGTTTAACCCATGCCAGTTTAGGGAAAAGGCTTAGCTTCCGGCTCCGGGCCGATCGGCCGGATCCTTCTGCTTCATGCCTCGAATTCGAAGGGCCACAGCTCGCGCCAATCCCGCACCGGCGGGGCCGCCGGGTCCTGCAGGCTGCGCAGGGCCGAGGCGGACAGGCGCACCTGGCCCATCGCGGCCCGGGAGAGGGCCTCTCCGGCAGCCCGGAACACGGCCTCTGCGTCGATCTCCTGGTAGCGGTAGATGTCGCTGGGACGCCCCGACTTGCTGAAGCGGCGCACGGCGCAGGCCACCTGGGGCACGCCCAGGATCGAGCCGGCGTTGTCGAGCAGGCCCTCCTCGCCGTCGGCCACCGAGACCAGCGGCACCGCGCGGGCGGCCAGCAGGCGGGCGTCGGCGGCGCCGAGCGGCTCTTGGCCGGCGGGGGCCAGGTGCAGGCCGCCCTCCAGGCCGAGCTTGGCGAGCTGGGCGTATCCGTCGCGCTGGGCGAAGCGGCCCAGCAGCAGGTCGGCCGAGCTGACCACGACCACGTCGGCGTGGACCCCGACCTCGAGCAGCCGGTCGCTGGCGGCCAGGGCCTGGTCGACGACCGCGCCCATCGCCAGGATCTTGACCACGTTCTCGCCCGGGGCGTAGTCGGGCTCGCCGGAGCGGTCGACCAACAGGTAGGCGCCGGCCAGCACGTCCTGGCGGATCTCGCCGTGGATCTGCTCCTTGCTCCAGCCCTCGAAGCGGGGCTGGGCCTTCAGGCGCCGCTCGAACTCCTTCTGCGGCAGGCCGCGGGTGACGCCGCGCACCAGCACGCCCTCGCGGTCCTCGTTCTCGCCGCCGACGTGGCGCCGCACGGCGTCGGCCAGCACCCACTCCATCTCGCGCGCGAAGGCCGGCTCCCAGGTGATCAGGGAGGGCATCTGCAGGTCGTTCTTCCACGAGTGCTGGGCACCCTCGGGCGACAGCGTCACGCCCGAGGGCGTGCCGACCAGGATGAAGCTGGAGCGCCAATAGACGTCGTAGTAGAGCTGGTCCAGCGCCCGCTTGATGAAGAAGTCGTAGACCGTCATCATCGGCAGGAAGGGCACGCCGGCGAAGTGGCCCATCTTGCCGAAGGAGGCCACCGCCGACATGCAGTTGGCCTCGGCGATCTCGAAGCGGATGTGCCGCGTCCACGGATCGGAGCGCGAGTACAGCTCCGGCCGACCGCGCTCGCTGAGCTCGAATTCGGCCTCGAGGTTCTCGGTGTGCTCGGGGCCGTAGATCTTGGCGTCCATCGCCGGGTTGATGTTGGTGCTGGTGCCGACGTCCGGCGACAGCGTCAGCATCAGGTCGGCGACCTTGGCCCAGCGCGACTCGAAGTCGTCCAGCTCGCGGCCGGGGTCCATGCCGGCGGCGCTCAGCTCGTCGTGGGTGCCGACCCGGACCAGCTTGCCGGCCACCTGGCCCCACAGCCACTGGGTGTGGGCCATCGGCACCAGGCCGAGGTTGATGCCGAAGTCCTCCGGCAGCGGCAAGGTCGGCGCCAGCATGGCGTCGATGCGCTCGCGGTTCTCGGCGATGCGCTGCTCGGCGGCGGCCACGCCCTCGCGCATGAGCCGCCCGCGGCCGGCCAGGTAGTTCAGCTCGGGGCCGCTGGCGTGCCAGCTGCCGACCCGGCCGTAGGGCTGCTCGCGGTCGAGCCCCTGGGTCGCCAGCAGCGCCTCGATCTCCTCCTCGCTGGGCAGCGAGCTGTGGTTGCCCGGCTTGGCGAAGCTCTCCAGGCCCCAGCCCTTGACCGTGTGGGCCACGATCAGGGTCGGCACCGACTCGTCCTCCTGGGCGCGCTCGTAGGCGCCGAGCACCTCGACCAGGTCGTGGCCGCCGAGGTCGGCGAAGGCCGCCAGCAGCTCCTCGTCGTCGAGCCCCTTCAGGAAGCCCTTCAGCTCGGGCTCGCGCTCGATCAGCTCGCTGCGGGTGAGCTCGGGGTCGCGCTTCCACAGCAGCGCCTGGAACTCGTAGTCGCTGAAGCCGCCCTCCAGCATCGCCTGCAGCCGCTCGCCGCCCGGCTGGGCGAACAGGCGCTGGCGCAGCCGGCCGTGCCGCAGCTGGATCACCTGCCAGCCGTTGGCGGCGAAGGTGCGCTCGATGCGGTCGGCGTCGGTGCCGCGCAGGCCGCGCTGGTTGGGGATCCGGGTGCCGTCGAGGTTCTGGCGGTTGTAGTCGACGACCCAGGTGACGTTGCCGAGCTCGCGCTCGGCGATGTCGGGCATGGCCTCCATCAAGGAGCCCTCGCGCAGCTCGGAGTCGCCGATGATCGACCAGAAGTGGTGCGGGGTCTGGGAGCAGAGCTCGTGGTCGGCGGCGTAGCGGTAGGCCAGCGCCAGGTAGGCCGAGCACACCGGCGGGATGCCGACGGTGCCCGAGGGCAGGATGCGCCAGGCGTCGGGGTCGCCCTCGGCGTGGTAGCTCTGGAACACCGGCTCGCCCTGCTGCGAGAAGGAGCGCAGCCGGTGCATCACCGCCTCGGCCTCGTCGTCCTCGAACCAGCGGCCGTCGCCGTGGCGGAAGAAGCCCAGGCCGTAGTGGAAGGCGTGGTCCATCGGCGCCAGGTGCGGCTTGGCGCAGTAGTAGTCGGCCGGGTCGCGGGCGACCAGGTGGAGGGCGCCGGCCAGGTGCAGCGAGGAGGCGCAGCTGGCCGGGTGGCCGCCGACCTTGGGGTCGCCGGACTCCGCGTCCTCGCGGTGGTTGGCTTCCCAGATCATGTGGGAGCACCAGGCCAGGGCGCGAGCGCAGAGCTGGTCCAGGGTGGCGAGTTGCTCCGCGTCGAGGCCGTACGGGAGGCGGGGCTCGGTGGTGGTAGTGGCGGGATTCACGGCGGGTACCGGGGCGCCCCCGACGGGGGAGCGGGGCGCTCAGAACCCATTAGGATACCGCAGGACGGCTTCCCGCCGAATTCGACCCGGGGCCGAATTCGGCCCCCGGAACCGCTCTAGAGATTGTCGATCTCGCCCTGACGGTATGCGGCCAGTGCGGAGACCAGCGCGTTCAGGTCGATGGTCCCGAACAGCATCTTCCAGGCCTCCCCGCGGGTCTTGCCCTCGAACAGGGCGTTGGCGTAGGCGCGGAACATGTCCTGCTCCTTGCGCGGCGCGTGCGACCAGAGGTAGCGCAGCAGCAGGTAGGACTCGCAGACCGCCCAGTGGCGGTGCTTGTCCCATTCGCCGTGGGGCAGGTTGGCGAGCTGGGTCGGGGAGAAGAACCAGCCGGCGTCGTTCTCGGAGCTGTCCAGGATCAGGTCCAGGTTGACCCGCAGGTCGACCCCGCTGCCGGCCACCACGCAGCCGCCCATGACCCCGCCGAAGCCGTGCACGAACCAGCGCGGGGCGTGTTCGACGTCGAGGGTGGAGTCGAGGTACTGCTGCCACAGGGCGGTGAACAGCGGCCGGGGCTGGACCACGTCCGCCCGCTCCGGGTCGAGCACCACCAGGCTGAGGCGGTAGGGCGGGAGATAGCCCTCGGCGTCGGCCGGAAGGCCGGCGTCCTGGCAGAAGGCGCGCCGGTGGTCCTGGCTGCGGAAGTGGAGCACCATCAGCGGCTCGCGCGCCTGCCGGACCTGGCTCCAGTAGCGGCTCATGAAGCCGATCGCCGCCACCGCGCCCCGGCCGAGGTCCTGGGCGAAGTCGGGATCGCCGTCGCTGAACAGGTGGACCACGCTGCCGGAGAAGCGGGTCACGCCGTCCTCGCGGGCGAAGGCGAGCGCGGTCTGGAGCACGCGGCGGCTGTCGGCGATCGACTCCGAGAGGCCGCCGGCAGCGACCGCTTCGTCGAAGCTCTCGAGCATCTTGCGCGGGCCGAACACGCGGCCATTGAGCCGCGCCAGGGTGTAGCCGACGTCGTCCGGCCAGGCCTCCAGGTGCGGGCGGAGCTCCTCGATGCTCTTCTGCCGCGCGCCCAGGTGGAAGCGGGCCATGGCCTCCAGGGCCAGCACCGGCCCGAATTCGCCCAGGCCCTCCTGACGGGCGATCTTGAGCTGGGCGTCGCAGGCCTGCCACTCGCCGAACAGGCGGTAGCGCAGGGCCGAGACGTAGGCCGCCGGGCCGGCCTCGAGGCCGCCGCGCATGTTGGCCCACTTCTCCAGCTCGATGGCGGCGTCCGGGTCGGACAGCTGGTCCCAGTCCTTGGCGACCGCCTGCGGCACGCCGTCCGGCGCCCGCATCGGCGGCGCGGCGTCGGAGGCCGCCTTGAGCTCCCGGTACCAGTCCGGCATGTCGGGCGCGATGTCGTACTCCTCGCGCAGGAAGCGCTCGCGCTTGCGCTCCAGCAGCTCCAGGCTGCGGTTGGCCCAGGCGTCGGGGTCGAGCTGGCCGCTGAACTCGAGCCGCTTGATGCCGACCCCGGAGAAGCCGAGGTAGCCGTCGGTCTGGTCCGGATACTTGGTCTTCCAGGCGCCGATCTTCTTGTTGCCGCGCTTGAAGGTGAAGGTGCCCTTGCGCAGCTCGATCGAGTAGGCCCAGCTGCCGGCCGGCTCGTCCAGGTCCTCGGTGGTGGTGTGGAAGACCTCGAAGGGCCGCCCGATCCGCTCGGCCCGCTGCGGCAGGGTCACGATCGGCTTGATCTTGGTGCGCCGGAAGCCGGGGGTGAAGCGCCAGCCGCTGACCCCGTGCTCGTCGAAGCCAGCCAGCAGGGCGAAGTTGGCCGGGTCGGCCGGCCAGTCCCCCTCGAGCTTGAACTTGAGGTCCTTGGTCAGCGGGATGCGGAAGAACCACTGGTCCTCGGCGGCGAAGAAGTCGTCGCTCCGGGCCGCCGGCGACAGCTCCTCCCAGTCGTAGATCAGCTTGAACTTGAGCCCCTTGTCCTTCCAGCTCTTGACCGTGCCGCTCAGCAGGTCCTCCGGTCCGGGGTTGCTGACCCGCTCGTAGAAGGCCCAGTCCGCCAGCCGCTGCTGGATCTCGCCGATCCGGGCCAGCACCGGGCCGCGGTCGGGGGCGGCGGCGAGGTCTTCGATCAGGGCCTGCCGGGCGGGGCCGTAGTTGCCGCTGGCGGCCAGCTCGTCGGCCGCGGCCAGGGCCTCATCCAGCCCCTGGGCGGGCACCAAGGGGGAGAGGAGGAGAACGAGCGGAAAAACCAGGCGCATGGTCTGGCCAGCCTAGCAGGGAGGTCAGCGGCGGCCAGGGGTGGATCCCCGGGAGGGCGCGGCGGTAGAATGGCTCATGGACCTGCCGCTGGCACTCACCTTCGACGACGTCCTCCTGGTTCCCCAGGAGTCCGATGTCCTGCCGACCGACGTCCACACCGGGACCCGATTCTCGCGCAGCGTGCGCCTCAAGATCCCGGTCGCCTCGGCCGCGATGGACACGGTCACCGAATCCAGCCTGGCCATCGCCCTGGCCCAGCACGGCGGAATCGGGGTCATCCACCGCAACCTGGCGATCCCCGACCAGGTGCGCGAGGTCGACATCGTCAAGCGCTCGGCGCACGGCGTGATCCACGACCCGCTGACGCTGTCGCCGCAGGAACGCCTGTCGGACGCGCGCCGCCTGATGGAGCAGCACAACATCTCGGGCTTCCCGGTGCTGGACGGCGAACGCGTGGTCGGCATCCTCACCCGCCGCGACCTGAAGTTCCAGGGCGGCGACGACGCCCGCGTGCGCGACGTGATGACCAAGGAGAACCTGGCCACCGCGCCCGCCGGCACCTCGCTCGAGGAGGCCCGCTCGCTGCTCCACCAGGCCAAGGTCGAGAAGCTGCTGCTGGTCGACCCGCAGGGCAACCTGGAGGGCCTCATCACGATGCGGGACATCCGCATGAACGAGCGCTTCCCGGCGGCCGCCAAGGACCAGGACGGTTGCCTGGTGGTCGGCGCCGCGGTCGGCGTGCACGACTACGAGCGCGCCGAGGCCCTGGTCGAGGCCGGGGTCGACGTGCTGGTGGTCGACACCGCCCACGGCCACTCCTCCAACGTGATGGAGACCGTGCGCGAGCTGAAGCGGCGCGACCTGGTCGACGTGGTGGCCGGCAACATCGCCACCACCGAGGCCGCCGAGGCCCTGCTCGAGGCCGGCGCCGACGGCATCAAGGTCGGCATCGGCCCCGGCTCGATCTGCACCACCCGCGTGGTCGCCGGGGTGGGCGTGCCGCAGTTCAGCGCCGTCTACCAGGTCAGCCAGGTGTGCGCGGCCGAGGACGTGCCGGTGATCGCCGACGGCGGCATCCGCCACAGCGGCGACGCGGTCAAGGCGCTCGGCGCCGGCGCCTCCACCGTGATGCTCGGCAGCCTCTTCGCCGGGGTCGAGGAGAGCCCGGGCGAGACCTTCCTCTACGAGGGCCGCACCTACAAGGCCGTGCGCGGCATGGGCTCGCTGGCGGCGATGGTCGAGGGCGGCAAGGCCCGCTACGGCCAGGCCGCGGTCCACGAGACCCAGAAGCTGGTGCCCGAGGGCATCGAGGGCATGATCCCGAGCCGCGGGCCGCTGGCCCCCTTCGTCTACCAGTTCGTCGGCGGCATCCGCGCCGGCATGGGTTACATCGGCGCCGAGGACCTCGGCATCTTCCGCGCCAAGGCCCGCTTCGTCCGCGTCACCGGCGCGGGCGTCAAGGAGAGCCACCCGCACGACGTGCGCATCACCAAGGAAGCGCCGAACTACCTGATCGGCATCTGAGCGCAGCGCCGCATCCCCCCTGAACATGCACGAACGGATCCTGATCGTCGATTTCGGCTCCCAGTACACCCAGCTGATCGCTCGGCGGGTGCGGGAGCACCAGGTCTTCTCCGAGGTGGTGACGCCGCAGCGCGCGCTCGAGCGGGCGCAGGCCGAGCCGTTGAAGGGCATCATCCTCAGCGGCGGGCCGGCCAGCGCCTACGCGGAAGGCGCGCCCAGCCTGCCGCGCGAGATCCTCGACCTCGGGGTGCCGATCCTCGGCATCTGCTACGGCATGCAGTGGATCTGCGAGGCCCTCGACGGCGCGGTGGTGCCGGGCGAGAGCCGCGAGTACGGCTTCACCGAGATGGAGGTCGCGGTCCACGAGGGCCTGTTCAGCGGCGTCTCGGCCAAGACGGTGGTGTGGATGAGCCACGGCGACCGGGTCGAGAGGCTGCCGGCCGGCTTCGAGCGCCTGGCCCGCAGCGAGCACTGCCCGGAGGCCGCCATCGGCCACGCCGAGCGCAAGCTCTACGGCCTGCAGTTCCACCCCGAGGTCTCGCACACCCGCGAGGGGGTGACCGTGCTGCGCAACTTCCTGCACTGGGTCTGCGGCTGCCAGCACGACTGGTCGGCCGGCGACCTGGCCCAGGAGCTGGTGGCCAAGGTCGCGGAGCAGGTGGGGGAGGACGGCGAGATCGTGCTCGGCCTGTCCGGCGGCGTCGACAGCTCGGTGGTCGGCGCGATCTGCCAGCGCGCGGTCGGCCGGCGCACCCACGCCATCTTCGTCGACAACGGCCTACTGCGGGCCGGCGAGCGCGAGCTGGTCGAGGAGACCTTCCGCGACCACTTCGAGCTCGACCTGACCGTGGTCGACGCCGCCGACCGCTTCCTGGCCAAGCTGGCCGGGGTCACCGACCCGGAGGAGAAGCGCAAGGTCATCGGCCACGAGTTCGTCGACGTCTTCCGTGAGGAGGCCAAGCGCTTCGAGAACAGCCACTTCCTGGCCCAGGGCACGCTCTATCCGGACGTGATCGAGTCGGTGGCGGCGCACGGCGGCCCGACCGCGGTGATCAAGTCGCACCACAACGTCGGCGGCCTGCCGGAGGACCTGGAAATGGAGCTGGTCGAGCCGCTGCGGCTGCTGTTCAAGGACGAGGTGCGCGAGCTCGGCCGCTTCCTCGGCTTGCCCGAGGAGATGGTCGCGCGCCAGCCCTTCCCCGGCCCCGGCCTGGGCGTGCGTTGCGTCGGCGAGTGCAGCCCGGAGCGCATCGAGCTGCTGCGCCAGGCCGACCGCATCGTGCGCGAGGAGTTCGAGAGCCGCGGCGAGCACGTCGGCGTCTGGCAGTACTTCGCGGTCCTGACCGGCGCCCGCTCGGTGGGCGTGATGGGCGACCACCGCACCTACGAGGAGGCCTGCGCGATCCGCGCGGTGCAGTCCAACGACGGCATGACCGCCGACTGGGTGTACCCGAGCCGGGATTGCCTGCAGGCCATCTCGACCCGCATCATCAACCAGGTGCGGGGCATCAACCGGGTGGTGCTGGACATCACCTCGAAGCCGCCGGGCACGATCGAGTGGGAGTGAGGGGGCGGCTCGAGCCAGGCTGCCTTCTTGGCGGTCTAGGATTCCTGGATTAGGGGCCAGGGTCGGCCCTGGTCCGCCGGGGGGGAGGATTCCCGGAGCCGGCCCTCCCGACATGCTCCTTCTCGCACCGATCCTCCTCTCCTGCGTCCTTCAGGCCCCTCAGGAAGCCGCGCGGCCCGCATCGCCGCCCCCGGCCGGCCAGCCGGCCAGCTTCGCCTCCGCGCCTGGTCGGTTGTGCCAGGACCTCACCTCCACGGACCCGATCTCCTTCCTGGTCTGCTACCCGGCCGAGGACAAGCTGCGGCGGCTCGACGGCAGCGGCGGCCTGGTCGAGGAGCTGGCCTGGGCGGCGGAGCCGCTCAGCGTGACCAGCGACGCCAACCGGATCTACCTGGGCTCGGGCCGCGATGACGCGCTGAGCCAGGCTCGGGAGGGCAGCGTCAAGGTCTTCGACGGCGCCGGCACCCTGCTGGGCCAGCTCGGCGCCGGGGTGGGTGAGTTCGTGCGCCCGGCCGACCTCGAGCTCCACGGCGGCTGGGTCTACGTGCTCGATCTCGACGACGTCGGCCCGGGGGCCCGGTCGAGGGTGCTGCGCTACGACGCCGTCACCTGGGCGCGCGACCCGGCCTTCGACCTGAGCCACGACGAGGCGCCCTGCAGCCTCGGCCTCACCGCCGCTGGCGAGCTGCTGGTCGGCGAGCTGCTGGTCGGCGAGCTGTTCGGCGGCCGGGTGCGCAAGTACGACGCCGCCGGGGTCCAGATCGGCACCTACACCTTCTACGGGGGCTACCCCGGCGAGACCGTGCGGCCGCTCGGGATCGCCGCCGACGGCCAGGGGCGGGTCTACATCGCCGACGCCTACCACGGCCGGGTCCAGGTCTACGACACGACCGGCGCCTACCTGATGGCGCGCGGAACGAGCGGGGTCAACCAGCACGAACTGCGCAACGCGATCGACCTGGTGGTCCACCCGGTCGACGGTCGCCTGTTCATCTCCGACTTCGGCAACGCCGCGGTCAAGATCCTCGCCGCCGCGGATTAGGAGGCACAGAGATGAAGAAGGCCTCGGTCACGCTCCTGTTCGCGATCTCGCTCCCGTCCTCGCTCGCGGCCCAGTGGGACGATCCGCACGCCAGCTTCGGCGGCGAGATCAGCTGCACCGCCTGCCACATCTTCCACGTTCCGCCCAACGAGTACCCGGACTACGGCGCCACCTTCGAGTCGCTCGAGCTGTGCCAGTCCTGCCACAACCCGTATGGCGTGAGGCCGGTCTCCAGCCACGACCCGGCCGGCGTGGACATCGCCTGCAACCTGTGCCACAACCCCCACACGCAGGAGCAGCTGCACAGCTACGGCTCGCTGTTCCCGCGCCTGATCCGGACCCAGGTCGACACCGACCTCCAACTCGGTGACCCGCAGAGCCTGCGCGACGTCCAATTGCTCGGCGCCAGCGGGCCGAACTCCTTCGCCGACGGCGACGCGGTCTACGACGGCATCTGCGAGGTCTGCCACACCAGCACCGACCACCATCGGCAGGACGGCTCCGACCTCACCGACCACCACGACGGCGCCGACTGCCGGTCCTGCCACCCGCACGCGGCCGGCTTCCACCCCGCCGGCGGCGGCGCCGACTGCCTCGGCTGCCACGACCAGGAGCAGCCGCCGACCGGCGCCTACCGGCGCCAAGTGGTGGAGCACAACGGCGACGGCCTGGGCGACTTCGTGCGCGCCTCGCACCACGTGAATGACGGTTCCGGCGCGGAGGCGGTGACCGCGGCCGACTGCGTGGTCTGTCATGATCAGGGCGGGCACCAAGGCCACGCCGATCCGCAGGTGCTGCTGAAGGACCCCGACGGCGGCGCCTCGATCCTGTTCGACGGCGGCGCCCCCTCGCTGACGCCCTTCTGCCTCGGCTGCCACGACGCCGACCACGCCGGCGGCAACGCCCAGCCCTTCAGCACGCCGGGCGCACCGATCGACATCGACCAGGGCTGGAGCAACCCCGCCCGCCACGCCGGCTCGCCCGGCGCCGCTTGCTGGGATTGCCACCAGAACGGCCACGGCTCCGACCTGCCGCACCTGGCCGTGCTGTCGGAGGAGGCCCTGTGTGAGGACTGCCATGCCGGAGGCCCGGCGGCGGTCGACATCGCGGCCGAGTTCGCCAAGGCCTCGGCCCACCCGATCGGCGCCACCAGCGGGGTGCACGAACGCGGCGAGGATCCGCTCACGATGGCCCGCCACGTCGAGTGCGAAGACTGTCACGACCCGCACGCCGCCAACACCTTGCTCAGCGCCGCGGCGCCGGCGCTGCCGGGCGGCATGCTCGGGGCCCCTGGGGTGAACGGCGACGGCGTCCCCGTGGCGCCGGCCGCCAACGGCTACGAGGTCTGCTATCGCTGCCACGCGGCCACCAACGCCGGTAGCCCGGCGCTGCCTCGAGTGGAGGTGGAGACCGACCTCTCGGTCGAATTCGACCCCGGCCACGGCAGCTTCCACCCGATCGAGGCCGTCGGCAAGAACCCCGACGTGCCGAGCCTGATCAACGGCTGGTCGGTGGGGGACGTGATGCGCTGCGAGGACTGCCACGCCGGCGACAGCGGCGTGCGCGGACCGCACGGCTCGGTCCGGCCCTGGATCCTGAAGAAGCGCTACGAGTCCGCCGACGGCACCCCGGAGTCCGCCGCGGCCTACGCGCTCTGCTACGAGTGCCACGACCGCAGCTCGATCCTGGACGATGTCAGCTTCGGATCCCACAAGCGCCACATCCAGAACGAAGAGTCGCCCTGTTCGGTCTGCCACGACGCACACGGCGCCGGCGGCACCCACCTGGTCAACTTCCGCACCGACGTGGTGCTCCCCAACCGGGACGGGAACCTGGATTGGATCGACCGCGGCTCCCGCTCCGGCGCCTGCAATCTGCGCTGCCACGGCCGCAACCACAAGAACAAGGGCTACTGAGATCGGCCGGGCACCGCGCTCATCACTTCCCTGGTGGAGAAATAAATTTCGTGACCGAGTCGTGACATTTGCCTGCGGTTTCCTCTGTGGGCTAGGAAATCGCGGGCTAGAAACAAGGGTCTCCTCCAGCCTCGCCCTTCCTTCGAGGATCCCATGCGTCTCCCGGCGGCTTTCCTGCTCACCCTCAGCGTCCTTTCTTCGGCCGGTTTCCTCCGAGCGCAATCTCCCGCGCCAGGGGACATCGACGGCTTGCGGAACCGGTTCCTCGAGAACACGGGCCGGAGTCCCTTCCACCCGGGAGGAGGCTCCAATCGCTCGACCTATGACGGCCAGGCCGTCTACCACTCGAACGACCAGCTGATCTGCTCCGACTGCCACGTGATGCACGCGAGCATGCAGCACAACTACGCGGGCGACACCTCGCCGGTCCCGGGCATCCCCTCCTTCCCGTTCACGCCGGCGCCGAACGAGAACCTGCTGAAGTACAACAAGCTGGACCTCTGCTTGTCCTGCCACGACAACGTCGCCGGCATCCCGGACGTCATGGAGACGGACGTCAACGGGCTGACCCAGCGCGCCGCCGGCCACTTCATGCCGCCCGAGTCCAACCCGGCCACCGGCCACAACCTGGGCTACAACGTCGGCGGTTCGACCGGCTTCGACCTGTGCATGCGCTGCCACTTCGGCGGCACCTTCTCCACCGCCCAAGTGACCTGCGTCGACTGCCACACGCCGCACGGCTACGGCAACGCCCGCAACCTGCAGTGGGCCTCCGACCCCGGCGCCGAGCCGATCTTCGGCCTGATGGTGAACCCCAGCGCGACCGGGATGTCCCGCTACGAGGCGGCCAACGTCGGCTACGGCACCCTCGACAACAACACCCTGCGCGAGGTCTCCTCGATCTGCCTCGATTGCCACCACACCTTCTCGGGCGCGACCTACACCGACCCGAACGGGGATGGCATCCACGAGCGGCACCCGGCCTACAACTCCGAGTACGGCGACCCGAACACGATCTCGCAAGGCGCGGTCAAGGGCTCCACCGACCCGGCCCACTGGGAGGGCGGCAGCGGCTGGGGCTTCGACGTCGATCGGGTGCGCTGGATCGTGCCCGGCGCCGACACCTACGCCGCCACCCAGGCGGTGGACAGCGCCCAGAACGGGGTCTTCTGCCTCAGCTGCCACTACGTGCACGGCTCCGACGAGCCCTTCAGCCTGGTCTGGGACAATCCCGGCTACGGCGCCGGCCCGGCTGGTTGCGACCAGTGCCACAACAAGGCCGGCGGCTAGTCCCGGCCCGAAAGAGGCGCAGAAAAGCATTCCTCCGGCGATCCGGAGCCGGGTAGGATTCGTCTGGACATGAGCACGACCCGATACGACCGCTGGTGGTGGCCCACGAGGCCCGAGGGATCCTCGGTGCCGGGCGCCGGCCGTTGACGCTCAGGACCGCACCACCCTTCGGGCCTCCGAGTCTTCGGAGGCCCGCTTTCTTTTGACTAAAGAGAAGCCGTGACCGCCTTCCTCGCC
>CAZXTO010000032.1:0-16465 GCA_964643675.1 uncultured Planctomycetales bacterium | reverse complement strand
GGAAACGAGGAGAGCCAGCGCGCAGCGCTGGCTCTCTTTCGTTTCCGGCTCGCGGGCCGCCGGCGTCTCGCGAAGCAGGCCGCCCGGAGGCGACCCACCCCACCACCCCTACATCACCGGCTCGATGCCGAGGTCCCCGAAGTTCTTGTCGACGAAGTTCTTCTGGAACATGCCGCGGAGCTTCTCGGCGGCCGCGTCGTAGGCCTCCTTGTCCTCCCAGGTGTTGCGCGGGTTCAGGATCTCGCTCGGCACGCCGGGGCAGGTGGTCGGCATCTTGAGGCCGAAGACCGGGTGGGTCTCGTACTCGACCTTGCCCTCGTCCAGGTCACCGTTCAGCGCGGCGTCGAGCAGGGCGCGGGTGTGCTTGATCGAGATCCGCTTGCCGGTGCCGTAGGCGCCGCCGCCCCAGCCGGTGTTGAGGAGCACGCAGCGGGTGTCGTGACGCTCCATCTTCTCGGCCAGGCGCTCGGCGTAGACCGAGGCGAACTGCGACATGAAGGGCGCGCCGAAGCAGGCCGAGAAGGCCGCCTTCGGTTCGGTGATGCCGACCTCGGTGCCCGCCAGCTTGGCGGTGAAGCCGCTGACGAAGTGGTACATGACCTCCTTCTTGTCGAGCACCGCCACCGGCGGCAGCACGCCGAAGGCGTCGGCGGTGAGCAGGACGATGGTCTCGGGGTGCGGCCCCTTGGCGCCGTCCATCACGTTCGGGTTGCAGCTCAGCGGGTAGCTGAAGCGGGTGTTCTCGGTGATCGAGCTGTCGAACAGGTCGAGCTGGTCCGGGTGGCACTCGGCCATGGTCTTGCCCGGCAGCGGCGGCACGTTCTCGATGATCGTGCCCTTCATGCTGATCGCCGCGGCGATCACCGGCTCGTCCTCCTTGTCGAGGTCGATCAGCTTGGCGTAGCAGCCGTCCTCGAGGTTGGAGACGCCGACCCCGGTCCAGGCGTGCTCGTCATCGCCGATCAGCTTGCGGTTCTCGTCGGCCGACAGGGTGGTCTTGCCGGTGCCCGACAGGCCGAACAGGATCGCGCAGTCGCCGCCCTCGCCGACGTTCGCCGAGCAGTGCATGCTCATCTCGCCCATCTCGGGCAGGATGTAGTTCATGACCGTGAACATCGACTTCTTGACCACGCCGCAGTAATCGGCCTTGCCGGCCACCAGCACCAGCTGGTTCTTGAAGTCGAGGATCACCACCCGGCCGGACTTCGAGCCGTCGCGCTCGGGCACGGTCTCGAAGCTGGGCACGTTGATCATGGTCCAGCGCTTGGCCTCCTCGTCGCTGACCCCGTCGATCCCCTTCGGGAACATGTTGTGGCAGAAGAAGGAGTGGGTCGCGTACTCGCTGACCAGCCGGTAGGGGCGGGCGTAGCTCGGGTCGGAGCCGGCGTAGACGTCCTTCACGTAGAGGGTGGCCTTCTTCTCGTTGAGGTAGTCCACCACCCGCTTCAGGAGGCCCTGGTAGGCGTCCGGGTCGTACTTCTGGAAGTCGGGCTTCCACCAGACCTTGTCCTCGAGCTCGGGCCAGGCCACGCCGAAGGTGTCCTTGACCGGGCGGCCGGTGCAGGTCGGGTCGGTGTAGTAAACCAGCGGGCCGTCGACCCCGAGGGCGGTGGGATAGGCCTTCTGCTCGTTCTCCGGGCCGCCCTCGCGGATCCGGCCGCGGTCGTTGGCGATGGCCTCATGGAAGAGCTCATCCTTGCTGAGGTTGATCTTGTACTCGACGTCGGTGAGGCCGAGCAGCGCCTCGAGTTCGGCGCGGTGATCATTCTGGGCAGTCGTAGGCATGATTCTGGGGCTGATGCGAGGGGGGTGTATGAACCGAATTTCAATAGGCTACCGTCGCCCGGAGGGAAAGGCATGAAAGGGAAAGGGCCGCTTTCTGGTCGAAAACGGCCCTTCCCGGCGGCGGTCGGCTGGCTTCAGGGGGTTTAGAAACCGAGTCGCGTCTCCAGCCCGTTCGAGCAGCTCCAGCCCAGGCCGGCGGCCGCCGGGTCGTTCGGGATCCAGGCCTGCCAGTAGAAGCTGCGGCCGGCCAGGGCCGAGTTGTTGGGCACGGTGGCGTGGAGGGTGCCGCTGCCGTTGGCGCCGACCGGGAGGTCCTGCACGCTGTTGTAGGCCACCAGGATCAGGGCCTCGTCGAAGGGGGCCGCGTCCCGGCTGCCCCCGCGGATCAGCTTGGCGGTCGCATTCGGCAGCGCCTGGCTGAGCTGCAGGTCGACCGCCGCGCCGAGCACCGGGCTGGCGCTCAGGGTCAGGGCGGGCACCCCGTTGGTGCCGGTCTTGCCCTCGCCGTAGGGCACGAAGGCGGCGGCGTTGGTGCCGGCGATGGCGTAGGGCAGGGCGCTCTCGTCGCTGCCGGTGTTGCCGGCGGCGTCGGACACCACCACCCGCAGGCGGGCGTCGTTGGTGGGGGTGTTCGGCACGGTCCAGGTGGTGCTGCCGGCCGGCGGCAACCCGCTGGCGATGGTGCTCCAGCTCACGCCGCCATCGGTGGAGAGCTCCAGCTCGGCCGCCGTGGCGGCGACGTCGTCGTCGGAGATCCACTCGACCGCGAGGTTGGCGCCCGGGGCGAGGATCTCGCCGCCGTTGGGCTCGACCAGGTAGGCGGTCGGGTTCGCGCCGCCGCGGTGGGCCGGCAGGTGCATGACGATGCAGTGCAGCACGCCGGCCGAGGTGACGATGGCCTGGGCGTTGATCTGGACGATGGTCTTGTTGGGCAGCGCGGCCTGCCACTCGGCCAGCGCCTGGCTGTTGTACTGGCTCACCGTGCTGTTGGTGTAGCTCGGGATCAGCACCAGGTCGTTGCACATGACCACGTTGGTGTAGGTGTAGTGCGTGAAGCTGACCTTGCGCGCCGGGGTGCGGTAGACCGTGAAGCCGCGCGCCGCCATGTCGAGGGCGGCCTGGTCGCAGAGGATGTCCTGGGTCGAACCCGACTGGGCCGGCCAGTCGCTGATGATCACCTTGTCGTCGGCGATCACCTGCATCCACATGTCGATGTGCTGGGTCGAGTCGACGCTCGCGGGCAGCGGGTCGAAGAACTGGGTGTCGAGAGCCTGGTAGTCCTTCCAGATCTGCCAGATCTGCTGCTGGCTCAGCCCCGGGTTCTCGTTGTTGATCAGCTTGGTGGTGTAGCCGAAGCCGGGCGCGTCGAGGTGGTAGTTGCCGCCGCCGTGCACCAGCTGGTGCTCGTAGAAGGCGTGGCCGAAGTAGCCCGACAGCCAGGAGGGCAGCGCGTCGTCGTTCGGCCGCGGCCGGTTGTAGGTGTGGTCGACGATCGCGCGCACGTCGCCCTGGTAGATGTAGCGCGGGCCGTAGTCGCGGATCCAGATCGTGTCGGTGCCGCGGATGGGGAAGTGCACGCGCGCCATGTTGGCGCCCCGGTTGGCGATCTTGGTCGAGGCCGAGCTGGCCTCGCTGGAGTTGTCGACCACGCAGTAGACGTCGGCGTTCCCGGTGGTGGTGATCTCGGCCGCCATGTCGGCCAGCACGTTGGTGAAGGAGTTGCCGCCCTCCCAGGCGATGAAGATGCCGGCCATCGGCTCGTACTCGGCCGGGCAGTCGACCGGGCCGGTCGGGGCCGGGGTGGTCGAGCGGGAGCCGCCGAGCGGGTTCTGGGCGATCCACTGGGCCTCGGCCGGGGTCAGCGAGCGCGGGATCGGGACGCCCTCGGGGTAGACGGGCCGCTGCTGGGCCGCCAGCGGCGCAGCGGACAGAAGGAGGGCGGGAATGAGGTAGGGGATGGTGCGCATCAGGAAGGGGAGGGGGCGGCCGCGGGGAGTCCGCGGCTCAATCCTATCCCACGATCGGGGCGCGGTTTCGGGCTTCGGCAGGGTGGCCTGCCGGCGAGCAGCGGCTCAGCGCAGCGCCGGCAGCGGGCGGCCGGACCGCAGGCAGGCGATCAGGGTCGGCAGCCCGATCATGTGGACCAGCAGCCAGGGCAGCAGCATGCCCGTGGCGAGGAAGGTGATCGGGAACATCGGGTGCAGCCACCAGCCCTGCCGCACGATCTCGACGGCCCGCTCCCAGGAGTGGAAGAAGCCCGAGAGGAAGAGGTTCGGCAGCAGGTCGATGCCGAGCAGGACCCCGCCGATCACGCCGGCGGGAGCGATGCGGTCTGGGTACCGCCTCTGGAGCCGCCGGACCGTGCGGTAGAGCAGCGGCAGGCAGACGAAGACCGCCAGCACCATGGCCAAGGCCTTGGCCAGGCCGTGATCGACGGGCAGGAGCAAGGCAGTGACCGGCGCCCAGAACAGGGCAGCGCCGACGATCATGCAGAGCAGGAAGCGGCCGATCGCACGGAAGGGGAAGAACAGCTTGCCGATCGGGAAGGGGCGGCGGGGGCGAGAGGGCCTGGCCTTGGAGCGGCGCCGATCGAGTTCCAAGACCTCGAAGGAGAGCCAGGCGACATGGGCCGCGATCCAACCCGGAGAGGAGAAGAGCATGATCAGCGGGATCCACCACGCTTCGTAGAGGACCTTCCACCAGCTCGGCAAGGCGAGTCCTGGGCCAGAGAAGTCCGTGAGGGAGACCACGAGCGCGACCAGGAGGGCCAGGTCGATTCCGATCATCCCAATTCGCCTGGCACGGTGACCATCGCGGCGGCCTCCCATCCGCTTCCCGATCCACCGCATTCCCCAGACCGCCAACGGGAACAGGAGGAAGGCGCTGACAGCCCAATTCAGGATGGTGAACCCGGTCGTGCTGGAGGGTTCGAAGGGCTTGAGGAGGGAAATCGCTGCCCAGGTCGGGAGCCAATAGAGCGCTGGCCCGAGGAGCAGGCACAGGAGATCCGTGCCCAAGCTGCGATAGGGGGGCTTGGCGGCCACGAGTCAATTCTAACCTCGAGGACTCTGGTGGCAGTGCCCTAGGACGTGGTCCATAATGGCCCAGAGCTATGTTCTTGGCCTTCATGACTCTCCTGGCTGTGCCTGGATTCCAGGACCCGGTGCCGGAGATCCGGATTGCCACGAATGGCGACCTATTCGCCGGTGGCCAGAGGATCAGCCCGGATCACGATCGCCCGAGGTATCTGTTCAGGAATCGGCCGGAGGAGGCTGAACTCGGGGTGGCTACGCCATGGCGCGAGCTCGGGATCTTCCTCGAACCCTATGCTCCCCAAGAACCGAGCCTCTGGAATCCCAGGGAGGTGGGCAGGTTCCAGCTTCTGGCGCCGCCGGGCATTCGGGTCGAACTCCTCGCAGACCTCTTCCTACATTTCCCTCGCTGTGGGTTCGAAGAAGTCCTGCTCGTCTCGGACTGCCTGCCGGAGCCCCTGCTCCTCTCGCCGATCTCGTATGCCTGCTACTCCGACCCCCTCCGGCTGGAGGTGGCGCCAGATGCCGATGGTGACTTGCGATTCTCTTTCTCCAAGCGTGGGTTTCACCGCGCTCCGCAACCGGGTCGGGATCGGTTCGAGGCTGATGACCTGGCGACCTTCCTCGCGGGTGGGCCGCTGGATGTCGTGACGTACTTCCAGGTTCCTGCATCCTTGACCCTCCAGGATCTCGCGGGACCATTGGCGTGTCTGGGGGAGTTCGGTGTTGGGCTCTCCGCGCATTGGAAGATCGCCAATCGCTCCTATTCCCGTGGTGCGGTCGTACCCGCGATCCATGGATGGAACACGTGGCTGAGTCAGAGCTTCTTCCGTGACCGTTGGCCAGGCGCCATGTGGGAGGATCTCCAGAGCGTGGAGGAGGCACTCGCCTGCTTCGCCTTGGCCCGTGCCTACCCTCAGGATCTCCACCTCCCGCCTGATTCGAAGCCGAGTGAACCCCAGGATCGAATCGCGCTGTTGATCCAAACGGTTGCTTGGGTGGAGTGCGGCTTCGGCTCACCGGGTTCCTTCCCTGATCCTGATTCGCTTCGTGGACGCTTCCGCCATGCCATTGATCGGATCCTCCAGGGGGAGGAGAGAGGAGGTGGCTGGTCTGATGAGGAACTTGCCTGGGAGCTCATCCTCCTCGGCCATGGTGACTCCGGCCTCGATGACCGGCACGGCGAGGCATGGCAGGTCTTGAGGCGCCGAGTCGAGGCCCTTCCTCCAGAGAGCCCCTACAGGCTGGAGCTTGAGCTGATCGGATACTTGCTCGACCCCGCTGTCCACGAGATCAAAGCCTGGAAGGATCTGCCGGATTATGAGCGGATGCGCACGTTGGCCTATGCCTTGCCGGATCGAGTATTCCCGGTGGGAGGCGAGGACGGTGATGGGGAACTGGACTGGTTCCAGGTGTTCCTCACTTCGTTCGCGCTGGCAGAGTGGGGCGGGGCGAGTCGGAAGGAATGGCAAGCCCGCTTCCACGCTGTATTCAAGGAGTGGTTCCACTCCAGCTCGCCAGGGGGGAGAGTCCCCGAGCCGGATGCTAACTTCGCAGAAATCCACACCCCGACGGAAGTCGCCCTGGCTACCTTGGCGGCGATCTACGCGGTGATCCTTCAGCGCTGACCGGCCGCTCCCCCGGCGGCGTCGCCACCTCCAGGAAGAACACGCAGTCGACCTGATCGGGCAGGACCATCCGGCCGGCGGCGCCGTGGAAGGTGTAGCTGCGCTTCTGCTGCAGCCAGGCCTCGCGAGGATCCCCGCTGTGGAGCGGCAGCACGAAGCGCGGGCCGGCCTCGGCCAGGACGTGCTCCACCGCGCCGGCCGGCGCCCGCAGGGGCAGGATCAGCGGCTCCGCTCGCGGCCGCCCGTGCCGCCCGCGGCGGTGCATGGCCCAGATGCCGTAGACCTCGCCCGGCAGCTCGCGCGCCAGGTAGGTGCCGATCGAGCGCCACATGCGGCCGTAGGCCTGTTCCTCGATGTTCGGGCTGTCCTGGCTCAGGTGCAGGGCGTGGCCGAGCAGGATCAGCTTCTCGCCCTCGGGCCACTCCGCCAGGTGTTCGTCGAAGTTGTGCTCCATGCGCCGCTCGCGCGCGGCCAGGGCGGCGCCGATCTGCTTCGGGTCGAAGTCACGCAGGCCCTGCATGCCGTCGATGAAGCGGAAGGCGTCGGCCATGCGCTGGATCGAGCGCCGCAGCTCGAGCAGGCCCTGGGCGCCGAGCAGGCGGCGGAAGACGCCGCGCCCCTGGTCGATCACGCCGACCACCCGCTCCAGCCGGTCGGCCTCCTCCAGCCGGTTCTCGCCGGGCACCCGCGCGAGCCGCTCCAGCACCAGCCGCACCAGCGCCTCGCCCTCGTGCGGGGCGAGCAGCGCGCGGGCGTCAGCGTAGCCGCCGCCAGGGCGGAAGCTGAGGTCGTAGCCGAACCAGCGCAGCCGCGGCGCGCCCGGCGCCAGCGCCTCGTTCATCGCCCGCAGCTCGGTCAGGAACCAGCGCGACTCGGCCAACGCGTTCGAGAGCAGCGGCGAGTCCAGCTCGTCGGTCCAGCCGGGCACGATGTCCTCGCGGTCGGTCCGCAGGTCCTGGCGATAGCCATACAGCGCCACCTTCTCCAGCCAGGCCTCGTCGCCGGTCTCGAGGTAGCGGTCGATGCGCTTGGAGTCGGACAGGCCCATCTCCATGCCGATCCGGCGGTAACCGCGCCGCGCCAACTCGCGGATCAGGACCAGCCGGAACTCCATGCGCTGCGCCACCCAGTGATCGGACTCGCCGAGGTAGACGATCCGCTTGCCCTCCAGCGCCTGGTCCAGCCAGGAGAAGTCGAGCGGGGCCTCGCGGCGCCAGTCGAGGTGCGCGACCGGGATCGCGCTCTCCTGCACCCAGGCGACGAAGTCCTCCTGGCTGGGGGGCGCCGGGTCCTGCGCGATCGGTGCCGCCGGAGCGGTTGCGGGACAGGGCGGGGCGGCCAGGGCGAGGCCGGCCACAACGAGGAGCGCGAGGCTCATGGCTGCTCCTGGGTGCTCGTGTGGTCGTGCACGATTCGCCAACCTTCGGGCATCCGGTGCATCAGCAGCGTGAACAGGCCGCCGGACGTGCTGCCGTCGGCGAAGCGGAGCTGCCAGCGGCCGCGGACCAGGGCGTTGACCGGGTCGAGCATCATCACCTCCGAATCGGTGAAGGCGAGCTGCCCCATCTCCTTGCCTTCGGCCTGGTAGCTCTGGCGGAAGCGCGCCAGGGTCTGGTCGTAGCCGGTCCGGACCTCGCCGCCGGAGTAGAAGCTCAGCTCGGGCGATCGCCAATAGCCGACCTCGACGAAGCGCTCGAGCTCGCCGGCGTTCCAGGCCCGCTGCTGCTCCTCGAGGATGTCGGCCGGCCGCATCGGGGATTGGCAGGCGCCGGCCAGGAAGGGGAGAAGCAGCGCCAGGGCGCGGAGCGTCTTCATGCCGGGATCCTAAACGACCACGGCCCGTCCACGGGCATCCCTGTCGGACTCCCCCCGGGGAGTCGCGAGCGGCGCCGGGGGGATCCTATCGGCGCTCAGCGAAGTTCCAGGGGCATTCCCTGTCCCGGTTTCGGGATCGTTGGCGATGATCGGATGAAGCGATGGATTGCCCCCAAGCACGACCCACGATGGACGACCTGCTCGCGCACCAGGGATGGTTGCGGAAGCTGGCCCGAACCCTCGCGGTCGACGAACTCGGCGCCGACGACTTGCTTCAGGAGACCTGGCTGGCCGCCCTTCGGCGCCCGCCAAAGAGGGCCGGGAATCTCCGAGCCTGGCTGGCGCAGACGATGCGGAATCGGGCGGTTTCCAGCTATCGGGCGGACTCCCGCCGCCGGCGGCGAGAAGAACTCACGCAAGGCGGAGTGCTGGGGCAGGGCGGAGTGGAAGAAGCGGTCGAGCGCGGCTTGATGCAATCGCGCGTGGCGGAGGCCGTCCTACGGCTCTCGCCGCAGGATCAGCAGGTCATCATCCTGCGGTACCTGGAAGACCTGGCTCCGCGAGTCGTCGCGGATCGCCTCGGAGAGCCCGTGGCGACCGTTCGGAAGCGGATCCTGCGGGCGCGTCGCCGGTTGCGTTCCCTCCTCGATCAACATTATGGCGAGGGGTGGCCTGCCCGTTGCCTAGCGCTGTTTCCTCTCCGATTCCCTGCTCCCTATTCCCTCCTCTTGTCGAAGCCCGCCAAGATCAGTATCGGCATCAGTCTGTTGGCGATCATCACCGTCCTCATCAGCCGATCCCCAGAGCCGCCCAGGGTGGACCATCATGCGGTCGTGGAGGGCGCTACGCCTGGACTCGCTTCTCCAGAGAGGAGGAATGAGGCGAGGATTGCCTTGGACTCCGCTGAGGCTGGTCCGGGATCTGCGGTAAGTGAACCCACCGCCGAGCTCACTCGCAACGTCCCTGGTCTGGTCTGCGATTCCCTGGGCATTCCGGTCGAAGGAGCTGCCGTTTCCTGTCCGGAATTCGGCCTGAGCGTGACTACCGATGCGCAGGGGGGCTTCGTCCTCCCCGTGCCGAACCGCGTGGAGACCCCGCCTGGCCGCTGTGTCGAGTTGGCGGTGTGGGCGGAGGGCTGGCAGATGACCTGGGCCATCCGGGTCTTGGCGGAAGACCGAATGGTCATCACCCTGGTCCCCGCGGAACCGGACGTGGCTTGCCAGATCCGCGACGCAGCCACCGGCGCCCCCGTCGCGGGAGCGGTGGCCGAGCTCTGGTTGAGGCGTGGTTTCGGCTTGGGTGAGGGTTTGATGGCCGGCAGCTCCCGCAAGGCCTTGGGGATCGAGATCGGTCCCTCCAGCTCGGACGGAATCCTCGCCCTGCCGGTGACGGGGGAAGGCTTCGACCGCCGGATCACGGCGCCGGGTTACCAGACCGCTTGGGTGACCTGGTCCCAACAGAGAGCGCCAGAACAGGTCGCGCTTCACCCCGAAGCGCCCCTGCGCGTCCAAGTCCTCGGCCCTGGACGCGATCCTCTCGAGGGCGCGGACGTCCTCGGTTCTGCCGGCCCTCTGGGGAGGAAGAGCGACGCCGACGGCTGGTTGTCCTTGCCTGGACTCTGGCGGGACGAGTGCGACCTCGCGATTCGGAGTGGCGAGCGGACGTGGCTGGCTCCGTCGACGAGCCCCAACGGCTGTGGCTTCTCGGATGGTCAGCGCGTGGACTTCGGCTTCTTCCCTCGATCGGGTGAGGTGAACGTCGCGAACGACGGCGATCCAGGGGAGCTCGAGGTGGCCACCTTCCCGATTCGGAACTGGGTTCAGCTCGGGAGCACCACCACGGAGGAGGAGTGGGAGCTCCTGGCTTGGTGCCCGGTATCGGAGGACGGTGGCTTCCGCATCGATCGCGGCTGGCAGGGGAGCCGCACCGCCTTGGCGGTCCGAGAGGTCGGCAGGAGGCAGATCCTGCTCGTGGGGGAATTGCAGGGGCCTGGTCCTTATCTCGTCAGCTTGCCGAGCCAGGTACCGGCCACCCTCCGGTTTCACGCGACTCCCGAGGCGAGTCTCGAGGGAGCGAAGCTCAGGATCCTCCCTGACCGCGGGTCCGCTCCGCTCACGGTTGCTGGTGGCAGGAACCCGTTCTGGGTCGAGCCGCGGTGGATTCCTGTGGAGGGCGGAGAGTGGCGTGGCGCGGTACCCGAAGGGGACTTCGGGGTCGCCCTCCGCCTGCGCGATGGCGGGGTATTGACCTGGCATGGGGTACAGGCGCCCGTCGGTGGCCTCGAGGCGGTCCTCGATCTTGGCCGGCTGCGCCAGGTGGAAGGAGTGGTCCAGGCGGCCGGTATCCCGTTACCAGCGTGCGAGGTCATCGCGAGTGCGGACCTCCCCGATGGCCCGCAGTACTCATGGGCGTCGAGGACCGACTCCGAGGGCTCCTGGGTCGCTTCCTATGTTCCGGATGTCGAGGCCACACTCGAGGTCTTCCCTGTATCGCGAAGGCTACGCCCCGTTCGGAGGCCACCTTGGATCCTGGGGGCCGAGGACACGGAGTCCCACATCGATTTGCCTGCCGGCCGGCTCGAAGTCCGGGTCGACCACCCCAGCCGGATCCAGAGGGTGGGCATCCGGTTCCGGAGGAAGGACCTGCCGGAACGCGGGGGCGGCCGGTCCACCGGCTTTTCGGTCCCCGTCCAGGCCCTCCATACCGGGCAATTCTCCCTCCTGGTATCTCCCGGCCAGTACTCCGTCGCGTCCGACGAACCGTTCGTGACCATGGATTCCGATTGGGTGGTCCTGCGTGAGCGACAGAGCCAGCTCCTCCAGGTTCGCGTCGAGGAGGCGGGGGAGATCCAGCTCCAGATGGCAGAGGGGCAGGAGCGGTTCCGAGGTGCGGTCTTCTTCCGTCGAGAAGGCGAGGAGGCGATCGCGATCGGCGATTTCCCCGGTGCTGCCTTCCCTCAGGATGGCGGGGCTGCGTTCCGTTGTCGCAAGCTCGCGCCAGGGTCTTGGACCCTCTTCGTTCCCAGCCAGACGGAGCGACCGGATCCTGACGGCCCCCTGGTGGCCAAGGAGGGGGCTCCGACGCTGCTCGAACTCCCCCTCCAGATCTTCTCCGGACACCGGACCCTGGTCGAGTTCTCGCAAGCCACCGATGGGGCATGGAGCGCCCGGTCCTGGATCCAGGATGAACCGCCCCGCCCGCGGTGAATCCCCTCTGCGTCCAAGGAGGCTGAAGGGTCAAGCGAGCTCGACAGCGGCCCACTCCTTTCTTTGCGCCGCGGCGCCGCTAGGCTGAGCGGCCGGAGGCATCCCCATGACCGCCGTCGAACTCGAAGCCGTCACCAAGAGCTTCGGCCCGCACCGGGCAGTGGACGGCCTCTCGCTCGCGGTGCCGCGCGGCTGCGTCTACGGCTTCATCGGCCCCAACGGCTCGGGCAAGACCACCACCCTGCGCATGATCATGCGGATCCTGCTGCCCGACGCCGGCCGCATCCGCGTGCTGGGGGAGGAGCGCCACGAGGCCGCGACCGAGCGGGTCGGGTACCTGCCCGAGGAGCGCGGCCTCTACCGCAAGATGAAGGTGCGGCCGCTGCTGCGCTTCTTCGGCGAGATGAAGTGCGGCCGCGAGGTCTCGGCCGAGGTCGACGACTGGCTCGAGCGCTTCGGGCTCGGCGCCTGGGCCGACAAGAAGGTCGAGACCCTCAGCAAGGGCATGAGCCAGAAGGTGCAGTTCATCGCCACCGTGGTGTCGCGGCCCGAGCTGCTGATCCTGGACGAGCCCTTCACCGGCCTCGACCCGGTCAACACCGACGTCCTGCGCGAGGCCGTGCTCGAGCTCCAGCGCGGCGGCGCCACGGTGATCTTCAGCACCCACGACATGGCGGCCGCCGAGCGCATGTGCGACGCGATCCTGATGATCTACCGCGGCCGCAAGGTGCTCGACGGCACGCTCGCGGAGATCCAGGACCGCTACGGCGCCGACACCGTGCGCCTCAAGCTCGACGGCGACGGCGCCTTCCTGCGCGAGCTGCCCGGGGTGGCCGAGCTGCGCGACCACGGCCGCTTCCAGGAGCTGCAGCTCGAGCCCGGCGGCGCCGGCGAGGCGCTGCTGCCGCGGATCCTGGAGCGCGCCCAGGTGCGGCACTTCGAGATCGCCCAGCCCTCGCTGCACGACATCTTCGTGCGCATCGCCGGTCCCGAGGCGGCCGAACCGGCGGCGCCGGAGGGCGCCGGCGCCGAGCAGGAGGCCGGGGCGTGAACCGCGTCCTGCGCGTCGCCCGCCGCGAGTACGCGGCCCAGGTCCGCACCAAGGGCTTCTTCCTCAGCCTGCTGCTGTTCCCGCTGCTGTTCAGCAGCGGCACGATCGTCTTCGTGCTGCTCAAGGACCGGCCGGACACGGTCGACAAGCACATCGCGCTGATCGACCGCAGCGGGGTGGTCGCCGACTCCCTGCTGGCCAAGGCCGAGGCGCGCAACGCCGAGGACATCTACGACTCCGACAGCGGCGAGCAGGTCCGCCCGCGCTACCTGTTCGAGCGGCTCGAGCCGGCCGAGGACGCCGAGGCGCAGAAGCTGGCCCTGTCCGACCGCGTGCGCGCGCGCGACCTGCACGCCTTCTTCGAGATCGGACCGGACGTGCTCCACCCCGAGGTCGAGGGCGGCGACACCGGCCTGCGCTACTACTCGGCCAACCCGCTGAAGAGCGAGATCCGCGGCTGGCTGTTCTGGCCGGTGAACGAGCAGCTGATCGAGACCCGCGCCCGCGAGGTCGGGCTCGACCCGGAGGTGGTGGCGCGGGTCACCGGCCGCATCGGCACCCAGTCGATGGGCCTGCTCACCCGCGACGCGGCCACCGGCGAGGTCGGCGGCGGCCAGCGCACCAACGAGCTGGAGTCGATCGTGGCGCCGATGGCGCTGCTGATGATCCTCCTCATCATGACCATGCTCGGCGCCCTGCCGCTGCTCGGCTCGACCATGGAGGAGAAGACCTTGCGGATCGCCGAGGTCCTGCTGGGCACGATCTCGCCCTTCGGCCTGATGCTCGGCAAGCTGCTCGGCGGGGTGGCGGTCAGCCTGACCACCCTGGCCTTCTACTCCGGCGTGGCCTGGGTGGTGTCCGCCTTCACCGGCGGGACCGAGCTCGTGCCTTTCGCGCTGCTGCCGTGGCTGGTGGCGGTCACGATCGCCTCGATCCTGATGTTCGGCGCGCTGGCCGCGGCGGTGGGCGCGACCTGCAACGACCAGGCCGAGGCCTCGGCGCGCACCCCGCTGGTGGTGGTGCCGATCGTGATCCCGATGCTGATCTGGATCGCGATCCTGCAGGACCCGCTCGGCGGCTTCTCGACCGTGATCAGCCTGATCCCGCCCTTCACCCCGTCGGCGATGACCCTGCGCCTGGCCTCGCCCTCGAGCATCCCCTGGTGGCAACCGGCGGTCGGCCTGCTGGGGGTGCTGCTGTTCACCCTGGCGACGGTCTGGGCCGGCGCGCGGGTGTTCCGCACCGGCCTGCTGATGCAGGGGCAGGCGCCCAAGCTGCGCACGATGCTGCGCTGGGCCCTGCGCGGCTGAGGCGGGCGCCGCGGCTGGGGGCGCCCGCGGCGGGGCCGGATTCGGGGTCGCGCGGCTCAGCCCGCGAGCGGGTCCTCCACCCGGCCGAGGAAGAGGACCGCGCCGGTGGCCTGGTGGCGGATCAGGAACAGGAAGGGGTGGTCGGCGGTGAAGACCGCGTCGGCCTCCACGTAGCCGAGCTTGGCCAGGTGGACCGAGGTCGCGGCCGAGGCCTCGGTGCCCTGCTCGTCGACGGTGATGCCCGCCTGGTGCAGCACCGCCGAGACGAACAGCGGCTGTTCGCTGATGCCGGAGAAGTCGGCCCGCTGGGCGTCGAAGGGGTCGACCACACCGGCGCCTCGCAGGGCGCCGTCGAGCCGCAGCTGGCGGTCGATGCGGAAGCGCGGCAGCCGCAGGTCGACCGTGGCCGGCTGCACGAAGCGCGGCAGGTGGCGTAGCATCTCCGCGTTGACTCCGGCTTCGAGCGCCGGCAGCCCGGCCGGGTCCTTCGGCAGCAGCACGAACATCGCCACCTGGCCGCCGCGGTAGTCCAGCCGCACGACCTGCAGCTCCTCGGTCTCGCCGTAGGCGTACTCGCCGAGGCGGTGCATCATCGGCACCTGGTGCAGCTCCCCCGCGGCGGTGGTGAAGGGCGCGTCCTCGGTCTTGCGCTCGGGGAAGGCGCGCGCCCAATCGGCCTGGAAGCGGATCGCATTCACCAGCACGAGCTGCGTGTCGGCGTCGATCGTGCCCGGCCGGATCAGCCGGTCGATGCGGCCGTCGGTTCGTTCGGCCGCCCAGGCGTTGATGGCGGCGGCGGCGGCCGCGGCGTCGCGGAAATCGGCGCGGGCCAGGGCGGCGTCGAAGCCCTGGCGGAGCTGCGTCTCGTAGGCGGTCCGCAGCTCCAGTCCGTCCTGGATCCAGGCGGCGTTCACCAGGTCGAGCTCGTAATTGGGCCTCGGCTCCTGGCCGGGCGCGGCGTCGCGCACCGTCATCCGGGGCGGGCTCAGCTGTTGGCGGGCGCGGCGGGCGCGCTCGGCTGCGTCGCCCCGGCGCACCCCCAGCAGCTGCTCGAGCTGAGCCGCGGTCTGGCCGTCGGCTCCGGCGAGGGCCATGCCGAGCGCGCTCTGCACGGACCACGGCGAGACGAACAGGTTGCCCGATCCCGACCTCAGCTGCTGGAAGAGGGTCGCAACGAAGGCGTCGTTGGCGATCACGACCGGGGGCTGGCGAGGGACGGACCCCGGAGGGAGCGGTGCCGGCGGCACCCCGGGCATCGCGGGCGTGCTCGGCGCTGCGCCGGCGATCGGTCCCGGCGGCACGATGTCGACGACGCCGCAGATCCGGCCCTTCCGGATCTCCTGGCAGAAGCAGCAGCCCTGGCCGCCCACGGTGGGCGGCGGCGCCGGCGGTTCCTGGGCGGCGGAGGAGAGGGCGGCGGTCAGCAGCAGGCTCGCGATCATGGCTCCCAGGCAACGACGCCGGCCGGGCGTGCTTGGAGAAAGAGGCCGGCCGGGCAGGCGCGGAGCAAGCCTAGCTCCTCGCGCCCGCCCGGCCGGAATCTCGCGGCTCAGGGCCGCACCGTGAACACGAAGCTGTCCATGTCCACCAGGGTGCCCGGAGGACGACCGATCAGGGCCTCGTAGGTGGCCGTGATCAGCGGCGTGGTCGGCGCCAGGCTGTGGCTCAGCACCTGCTCCACGTTGCTGCCGGCCGGCACGTCGACCAGCGTCGGCCCGGTCAGCCAGCCGCTCGACGGGTAGAAGTTGCCGCCGCCGAGGTTGATGCGCGAGACCAGGTAGAGCGAATCGGCCGCCCCGGAGTTGTTGGTGAGGAAGACCGGCACGTCCCAGGTGCCGCCGGCGGTCGGGTCGGGCTCGCCGGGCTGCAGGGTCACGCTGACCTCACCAGGCCCCTCGGTGGCCGCCACCGCGGTGTTGTAGACATAATCACCGGAGGCGCCGTAGTTCCCATCGCAGGCCACGCTCGAACCGTAGAAGCGGACCGTGCCGGCGCCGGCCGCCGGAGCGGTCCACTGGAAGTTCCAGGTCACCGAGGTGCCGCTGCCATTGAAGGTGCCGGCGAAGGTCTGCTTCAGGTAGCTGAAGCCC
The DNA here is from genome assembly GCA_964643675.1 of uncultured Planctomycetales bacterium. GTDB lineage: Bacteria > Planctomycetota > UBA1135 > UBA1135 > UBA1135 > J029. The sequence continues at coordinate 548 of CAZXTO010000032.1, read as the reverse complement.
CCGCTCACCGAGACCTGGGTGTAGCTGTCGACCGCGGTCAGGGTGCCGACGCTGTTGCCGGCGCCGTCCAGCGCCACGATCTCGAAGCCCCAGCGCCAGGAGCCGCTGCGGCTGACCGTGACGGTCATCGGGTAGGTGGTCCCGGGGGTGTAGAGGCCGCCCAGGCCGTCGATGCTCATCGAGCCACCGCCGCTGCCGACCGCATAGGAGTCGTGGCAATCCCAACAACTCTGGAAATCCGGAGGCGCGGCGGCGCGCCCGTCCTTGGCGCTGCTGGCCTTGAAGTAGAGCGCCCCGAGCTCCGCACTGACCATGGCGAAACCGCATAGGGCGACGAGGAGGAGAAAGATTTTCCGCGTAGCCATGAGAGCTGCCTAAGCCCTGGTTCCCGGGCTGACAGCCCAGGCCCGGCCGGAAATGGAAGAAGGCCGCTGGATTCCTCCAGCGGCCCGTGTTGGGGAAGCGCCCGATCGGCGCTGCTCGCGCCTACCAGCGGTTGCGACCGCCGCCGCCGCCGCCGCCGCCGCCACGCGGGCCGCGGTTCTCAC
>CAZXTO010000031.1:0-16704 GCA_964643675.1 uncultured Planctomycetales bacterium | reverse complement strand
CTCCTGGCCCGGCTGCCGCGCAGCGCGCTCCCCGAACTCGAGCGGCTCTGGGCCGAGGCGCACCACGCGATCCTCGAGGGCCGCCTGCGCGACGCCGTCAGCCGCTGCGCCCGCATCTGCCTGGCCGAACCGCGTTATCACCCTGCCCGCGAGCGCCTGGTCTGGCTGCTGTTCGAGCTCGGCGAGACCAGCGCCGCCGGCCGAGAGCTGGAGCGCTTCGTGGCCGACTTCCCGACCGACGGCGGCGCCGCCCGGGCCTGGTTCCACTACCTCCTCAACCACGACCGCAGCGAGGAGGCCCGCGCCTTCCTCGAAGCGGCGCCCGCGGCGCCGTGGCGGGAGCCCCTGCGCGCGATCTTCGCCAAGGCCGACCGCGGCCCGGCTTTCGGCCGCAGCTTCCACTACGAATCCAAGCACTACCGGGTCGAGTCCGACATCGACAAGGCGATCTGCGCCGAGGCCGGGCGCCTGCTCGAGCAGTACTACAACGCCTACCGCTCGCGGCTGCGGCCGGCGCCGCGCGACGAGTCGCGCAAGTTCCCGGTGTACCTGTTCGCCGGCTACTCCGGCTACGAGCGCTACATCGAGGACCTCGGCCACGGCAACCCGGGCGGCACCGCCGGGGTCTACTCCCCGGCCCTCAAGCAGCTGCTGATCTGGAACCTGCCCGACCGGGAGAGCATGCTCCGCACCGTGGTGCACGAGGGCTTCCACCAGTACCTGGACAGCCTGGTGGCGGCGCCGCCGGTCTGGTTCAACGAGGGCATGGCGGAGTACTTCGAGCTGGCCGAGTACCAACGCGGCCGCTGGGTCGAGGGCCAGCGCAACGAGGAGCACCTCGCCACCCTGGCGCGCGCCCGGCGCCTGCCCTCGCTCGCGGCCCTGTTCGCCCTCTCGGCCGATCGCTTCTACCAGGACATGGACACCCACTACGCCCTCAGCTGGGCCTTCGTCCACTTCCTGCGCAACGCCGGTCACCGCGAACGCGAGCTCTTCGACGACCTGTTCCACGGGCTCTGCGACGGCGGCGACGCCGCCGCGGTGATGGCCGAGGTCTTCGGCGGCCCGGAACGGCTCGAGGGCCTGGAGCAGCGCTTCCGCGCCCATCTCCAGGCCCTCGTCGAGCAAGACTGATCAGGCCTCGGCTTCGACCCGCACCGCCTCGATGCGGCGCTCGGCGAAGCGATCGGCGGCGTTGGAGGTGCAGATGCCCTCCTCGCGGGCGATGGCGAAGATCTCCTTCATGTTGGTGTAGATCTTGTCCATCATCTTCATGGCCCGGTCTTCGCTGTAGCCCTCCGGGACCAGCTCGTTGTAGACGTTGATCAGGCCGCCGGCGTTGACCACGTAGTCCGGGCCGTAGAGCACGCCCTTCTCCTTCAGGGCGACGCCGTGGCGCTGCTCGAGCAGCTGGTTGTTGGCCGCGCCGCAGACGATGCGGGCCTTGAGCTCGCGGATCGACTCGTCGTTCACCGAGCCGCCCAGCGCGCAGGGCGCGTAGACGTCGCACTCCACCCCGCGGATCTCCTCGGGGCGCACCACGCTGCCGCCGGTGGCCTCGGCCACCGCCCGCGCCGACTCGTCCTTGATGTCGGCGGCGATGATCACCCCGCCCTCGTCCGCGATCAGCTTGGCGTAGTGCGAACCCACCGAACCGGCGCCCTCGATCGCGACCACCTTGCCCTTCATGTCGGCCGAGCCGTAGACCTCCTCGAGGGCCGCCTTCAGCCCCAGGAAGCAGCCCCAGGCGGTGTACGGCGAGGGGTTGCCGGACTTGCCCGCCAGGCCGACCACGCTGCCGGTCTTGCGCTGCACGTAGCCCATGTCCTCGACCTTGGTGTTGACGTCCTCGGCGGTGATGTAGCGGCCGCCGAAGGACTCCACGAACTCGCCCATCGACTCGAACAGGGCCTCCGACTTCATGGTCGGGTCGCCGATGATCACCGACTTGCCGCCGCCCAGCTCCAGACCAGCACAGGCCGCCTTGTAGGTCATGCCGCGCGACAATCGCAGCACGTCGGTGAGGGCCTCGCCTTCTGATTCATAGGGCCAGAGCCGCATGCCACCGAGCGCCGGGCCCAGGACCGTGTTGTGGACGGAGATGATGGCGTGAAGGCCGCTCTGCGTGTCGATCGCACGCTTGACCTTCTCGTAACCTTCGACAGGGATGTCCGTGATCTGAAGCATGGGTCCTCTAATTAAGTCATCAGCCGGCGGGTTCGCTAGGTATTATCGCGGCGCGACCGGAATCCCACAATGAGCAGGTTTGACGGGTATTTCGGGCCCTTGACTAGGTCGTGAACGCCTCTCTCGATCCCGTTTTCGTCGCCTGCTGGAGCACCGGTCCGGATCCGCTGCGGGACGGCGTCTTCCATCTCGCGGCGACCGCATACCCCGCCGGCGAAGCGGCAGTGGAGATCGTCGCGCCCACTTGGTTGCGTCCCTTCGAGGCGATGCCACCCGGCGGCCCCTTGTCACGCCGCTTGCGCGATCTCGGTTTGAACAAGGACCGCGAGGCGGAGCTGCCCGCGCAGAGCGACAAGCTACCCGAACTGTTCCAACGCCTGGCGGCGCGCCCGCTGGTCGTGGCCGGCGACCGCGACACCTTCCTGGCGCGCTTCCGGCGCTGGCTGCCCGAAGCGGTGGAGCCGACCGTGCTCGACCTCGAGGGCTTCGCTGCCTGCCTGCATCCGCGGCGCGGCGGACGGGGATTCCCTGCTCTTTGGAGAAAGTGGACCGATGAAGCGCCGCCGGCCGAGGCCGGCCCCGAGCAACTGCGACTGCTCACGACCCGCCTGGTCGAGGCTCACTTCGAGCGCGAAGCCCCCCTGCGCCAGCTACTGGCCCGCTCCCTCGACGAACTCCAGGCCTGCTGCGGCGACCGCGAAGGGGAAGGCGCCGAGTGGCTCGAGCTGGCGCGCCGGCTGCTCGATCGCCCCAGCCTCTACGCCGGAGCGGCCGAAGCGGAGCTGTTCCGCAGCGCCCCCGAGGACGGCCGCTTCAGCGAGGACCTCGACGACGCCCCGCTCGAAGCCGAGCGCCTGCTGGCCGAGATCACCCCCTCCTTCAGCGCCGAGTACGAGGCCTTCTTCGCCGCCGCCGAACCCCTGCCCGCCCGCGAGGAGGAGGAGCAGGCCCCGCTCGACGACGCCGAGCACCGCCTGCTCGAGGGCTTCTTCGACCAGCTGCCGCGCCTCTTCGACGACGGCGCCGGCCGCCCCGAGCGGCCCGGCCAGCGCGCCCTCGGCCACGCCGTGCGCACCGCGCTCGAGCAGCATCAATTCCTGATCGCCGACGCCCCCACCGGCACCGGCAAGACCCTCGGTTACCTCGCGCCGCTGCTGCTGTGGTCGGTCGGCCGGGGCGTGCGGGTAGCGGTCAGCACCTACACCCGCGCGCTGCAGGAGCAGGCCTACTTCCGCGAGATTCCGCGCGCGCTCGAGCTGCTGCGCCGCGCCGGCCTCGCCCCCGAACTCCTGCCGCGCGTGAGCATGCTCAAGGGGCGCGCCAACTACGTCTGCGGGCGCGCCATCGCCGACGCCGCGCCCGACCCCGGCGGCGGTTCGCCGGCCGCGCGCGCCACCTGGTTGCGGCTGGCGCTGCACTACTGCGAGGACCCCTCGGCCGACCTCGACGGCTTCGGCCTCGCGCCAGGCGTGCCCCTCGGCAACCTCGCCCGGGTGATGCGCACCGCCCGCGCCAAGGTCGACGAGGTGCGGGCGCTGCCGCGCTGCTGCGAGGGCCGCCTGGCCAAGCGCTGCGCGGCCGGCGTGCGCACCCTGCGCGCCGAGCGCAGCCACCTGGTGGTGACCAACCACGCCTACGTGCTGGCGCGGCCCGACGCCTACGCCCACCTGGTGTTCGACGAGTGCGATCACCTGCACGAGGTCACGGTCTCGGCGCGCAGCTTCGACATCGACCTGGAAGAGGTCGCGAAGCTGGTCGAGCAGCTCGCGCACGGCCGCGGCCGCGACCGCGCGCCGCTGCAACGGCTCGAGCGCCTGCTGCAGCGGCTGGCCCCCGGCGACCTCAGCGAGGACCTGCGCGAGGCCGCCGCCTCGGCGGCGGAAGGCGTGCAGGCCCTCGACGCGGCCGGCCACGAGACCACCCGCGAGCTGCGCCACTACCGGGAGTACCGCCGCGAGGTCGGCGACGGCCTGGCCCCCGAGGAGAAGGCCTTCCTGCTCCACGACTACCTCGAGACCGGCCAGGGCGACGCCCTCGCCACCGCGCTCAACCAGCTCAAGGAGGCGGTCGACCGGCTCGACAGCGCGCTGCGCACCGTGATCGAGGAGCTCGGCACCGTGCCCCACCGGCAGGCGCGGCGGCTGCGCTGGGGCCTGCGCCGCCCGCTCGACCTGCTCGCCCACTGGCGCGAGGGCCTGTTCCTGTGGCTGGGCGGCAAGAACGCCTCGCTCGGCGAGGGCGACGAGGGCGACTTCAGCGAGGACTTCCACTACGAGGCCAGCTTCGAGCACCGCCGCCGGCCGCTGCTCGTGCTGAAGTGGCTGCTGCCGCAGAAGTGGCTCGGCGAGACCTTCCTGCCCTCCCTGCGCGGCGCCGCCTTGGTCAGCGCCACGGCGCGGGTCAAGGGCGGCTTCAAGGCGATGAAGGGCTACCTCGGCCTGGACCTGGTGCAGCAGGACACTATCGACCGCGAGGGCCGCGAGGTGAGCGAGTTCAGCGGGCCGCCCACCTTCGACCCGCAGCAGGCGCTGGTGTGCGTGCCGGAGGACGCCCCCGCCTACGCCCACGGCGGCCCGCAGCACACCGAGTGGCTGGACTACGTCTCCGACGGCCTGCTCTACCTCGCCGAGCGCACCCGCGGCCGCGTGCTCGGCCTGTTCACCAATCGCCTGGTGCTGCAGCGCATCGGCGAGCGGCTGGCGCCGGCCTTCGCCGCCCGCGGCATCCCGCTGTTCTGGCAGGGCATGCCGGGGCTGGCCAAGGAGGAGATCATGGAGCGCTTCCGCGCCCGGGTCGACAGCGTGCTGCTCGGCGTCGACACCTTCTGGTACGGCGTCGACTTCCCCGGCGAGACCTGCGAGTACGTGGTCATGACCAAGCTGCCCTTCGGCGTGCTCGACGATTACCACTTCGCCCAGCGCGCGCGCATGGGCTACGGCCCGCAGCGCAACCGCGTCTACCTGCCGAAGGCGCTGGCGATGTTCCGCCAGGGCTGCGGCCGCCTGCTGCGCCACGAGGAGGACCGCGGCGTGGTGATGCTGCTCGACCGCCGCGTGCTCGACAAGCGCCACGGCGCCTTCCTCGACGAGCTGCCCGGCGGGCAGGAGGACTTCGAGGAGCCCAAGCTGCTGGTCGCGAGCACCGACGAGTGCTTCCACAAGACCTTCCGCCACATGCGGCTCGGCGCCGAGATCCGCCGCCGCGAGCTGGAGCTGGACTTCTCCGCCTTCCGCGCCGCCCGGGCGGAAGGCGTCTGAGCGCGCCGCTATCCTCTGGCCATGGACCGCGACGCCTTGCGGGTGGGCTGCCTGCTCCTGCGGCTGGGACCCGGCGCTCCCGCCCCCAGCGGCCACGACCTCGCCGTGGAGCTGGAGCCGGCCGCCGAACGCGCCCGCGAATGGCTGGCCGAGGGCGCCGAGCTGGCGGTGCAGGCGCTCAACCCCATCGCCGGCCTGCCGCTCGAGCAGCGCCGCGCCTTCGGCCTGGTGGCCGCCGGACCGGGGGCCGGACTCGCGGCCTTGTGCGCCTGCGCGATCGGCTTCGCCCGCATCGCGGCGGCGCTGCACCCGGACGACCACGACCCCTTCCGCCTGGTGGTCGAGGCCATGGGTGGCTCCTCCGAGAAGACCCTGGTCAACCGCATCGAGGAGCTTCCCACCGAGCACGCCGGCCACCTGTGCCTGCTCGGCTGCGGCGGCCAGGCCCCGGATCCGGGCCAGATGGCCGCGCTGGTCCGACGCCTGCGCCCGGAGGGGCAGCTGGTCCTGTTCGGCCTGCCACGGCAGGACATGCGCGACACCTTCGAGGAGCTGTCCCGGCGCGGCCTGTCGCTGCGCGGCACCGGCATCCGGGGCGATTTCGGCTTCCTGGCCGGCTCCCCCGACCACGGCCACCGCCTGGCCGACTGAGGCCGCGCCGCTGGAGCGGAGCGCCGCCTTCCCCTACCCTGCACGCCGGCGCGCTGCGCCACCCGCTCCCTCGCGGGACCGTCCCGCCACCCCCGAATCGGAGGATCACATGAAGCGATGGATTTCCCTCTCGGTCCTGGCCGCCTTGATCGGCGCCTGGGCCGCGACCCCGGCCTCTGCCCAGAAGGTCGAGGAGGTCAAGAAGGTCGAGACCAAGCAAGAAGCCGGCGAGCAAGCCGGTGAGGCCACCCAGGACGCCGCCGAAAAGAAGGGCGGTTTCCGAGGCGGTGACGGCGATCCGGTCTTCGGTGAGGCCAAGGAAGGCGCCGAGCCGCCCAAGAAGCGCCCCGGCACCGACGTCGAGCTGCTGCGCAAGGTCGCCAACGAAGAAGGTCGCTACCGCAAGCGCAACGCCCAGCTGAAGCGGGCCCGCGCGGTCGCCGAGGAGAAGGGCGACGAGGAGGCGCTCGGCCGCATCGCCAAGCTCGCCGAGAAGAACGAGGCCCATCACCAGAAGGTGGTCAGCGGGCTGCGCGAGAAGCACGGCGACGACCACGTCGACGCCAGCCTGGCGCGGATCAACAAGCACGCCAAGGCGCTCAAGGACGGCAAGGGCGGCGCCCGCGCCGACGCCATGCGCGAGAAGGCCAAGCAGAAGAAGGCCGAGGCCGCTCAGGAGGACAAGGGCAAGGCCAAGGAGCGCTGGAAGAAGGCGACCGACAAGCCCGAGTCCAAGGAAGCCTGGAAGAAGGCCAAGGAACAGAAGCAAGGCGAGGGCAAGGAAGGAGGCAAGTGATGAGCAAGCTCCACCGATGGTTCCTGGCCGCCCTGATCGGCGGCCTCGCCGCCTGCGGCGGCAAGACCGAAGCCGGCAGCGACCCCGCTGCCGAAGACACGACGCCGGAAGAGGCGCAGGCGCTCGAGGCCGTGACCTCGGAAGCCGACGCCGACGCGGCCGCTGCCGAGGAGATCAACGCCGAGAACCTCGACGACTGGCTCGCGGAACAAGAGAAGAACGGCTAGACCGCGCTTCGTCCTGCTACTGGCGGATCGCCACGGTGCTGGTGCCTTGGAGCTTGCCCTGCGAGGGCACGACGAAAGGCAAATTGCTCCCCAGCCCGTGGAGGTCCGCTTCCCAATTCAGGACCGCGGTCTGCGCCTCGAACAGGAAGCCCTCCTGCGGCGCGAGGTGGAAGGAGAAGCTGACCGTGGTGCCGCCGAGCGCCGGGTCGTAGTAGTCCACCCAGTCGTCGTAGCTGAACACCCCGAAGGGCTGGGCGCTCGAGAATCGGTAGTAGTGGCCGCGCCGGTTGTCGAAGCCGCTCAGGTCGTAGCGGTAGCTGCCGAGCGGCAGGTTGAACAACGGATCGAACAGCTGGAATTCGATCGCGCCGTCGAAGAACAGGGCGAAGTTGTCGCGGCCGACCGGGCGCATGTCGATGACGGCCGGGAAGACCACGTTGGAGACGATCAGGGAGTGATTGTCGAGGGCATAGCCTTCCAGGGAGGTCGACCAGTCGATGCCGGCGTTGGCGCCGAAGTTCGAGCCCTCACCCCCTCCGCCGCCGAGGCAACCTGCCGCCAGCAGGATCACGGGGAGGAAACGCTTCATGCGCCCACCGTAGACCGAGAGCTGGCCGGCGCCGCCCGGGAAGCGGCGTGGCCAGAGTGGCATGCCACTCTGGACCGCTCTCGCGACCCTCTCGCGGCGGATAGGATGCGCTCCGGCCCGCGCGGGGCCGCGCCGCGATGAACCGCCGCTCCCTCTATCCGCTCCTGGTCCTGGCCGCAGCCGTCGTCCTCCTGCTCCTCCAAGGGCCGCGTGAAGGCGACGCCGAGGAGGACGCAGGAGGCGGGGAGCAGGAGATCGAGGCCTCCAAGCCGGAGCAGGCGCCGGCCGCCGACCGGGACCCGGCCGGGGCGCGCAGCTTCCTCAGCCCGCCGGTCGAGCCGGGGGAGGGTGGCCGCTGGATCGAGCTGCGCGTCACCGACGCCCGGGACGGCTCCCCCTTGGCCGAGGCCGAGGTGCTGCTGCTGGAGTTGGGGCCCGAACACGCCGCCGCAGCCGAGGCCGCTCCGGCCGGCTTGGAGGCCCGCTTCCGGACCCTCGGACGCGCGCGCCGCAGCGGCTCGGACGGGTCCTTGCGCGTCCCGGCGCCGGCTGGGGAGACCGCGGTCCTCGCCTTGCACTCCTCCTTGGCGGCCCTGGCCACGTTTGGCCCCGACAGCGCTGAACGCGTCGAGCTCGAGCTGCGCCCGTCCCCCACCCTGCGCGTGCTCCTGCTCGAAGCCGACGGCTCCCCGGCCCCCGACCGCCTGGTGCGGCTGCGCCCGCGCGACGCCGCCGTCTGGCTCCAGGAAGGCCGCACCGACGGCGAGGGCTTGGCCACCTTCCCCCACCTCGGCCTGCAAATCGGCGGCCCCGGCGCCGCCGCCGAACTGGTCGCGGCCAGCCCGCTGCTGGCGCACGCCGCCGTGGAGTCGGTCTTCGCCCTCGACGCCATCCCGGCCGACCCCGTGATCCTGCGCTTGCCCGCGACCGGCACCGTGGAGGTGCTGGTCGATGGAGTCGGACCGCCTCCGACCGGCCGGTCCTCCGTGCAGCTGCGCCTGGCGCAGCCAGAAGCGGCGGCCACGCCGCCGGGTGCGCTCGGCGATTCCGTGCCCGCGACCGGCGGGCGCGCCCGGCTCCCGGTCGGCCTCGGTCTCCAGCTGCAGGCCCGCGCCCCCATCGACGGCGCCGACGCGCCCTTCGGGCCGCCCTTCGCCGGTCCGGTGAGGGCAGGGCAGACCGTCACGATCCGCCTCGACCCCGAGGCCGGGGTGCTGGTGCTCGCCGGCCGGCTGCTGCACCCCGACCGCCGACCGGTGGCCGAGCGGTGGATCGACGCCGGGCTGGAGCGGCCCTCCTTGAGCGGTGACAGCACCCACTGGACCCGGGCCAGGACCAACGCCGAGGGCGACTTCCTGCTCCGCTGGCCGCTCGAGGCGACGGCGCCGCGGCCCGACCGCCTGCGCCTCGAGCTGCGGCCGCCAGGGAGCGATCAGGCCGACGCCGGGCTGGAGCTGGTGCTGCCGACGCCGCTCTCGGCCGGCCGCGTCGAGCTCGGCGAGCGGGTCCTGGTCGAGCTGCCGCTGCTCGCCAGCGGCCGCCTGGTCGATTCGCAAGGCGCGGGCATCGCCGACGCCCTGCTGATGGTCGAGGAGCGCTACGAGCTCAATCGCCCCGGCGGCGCCCAGGAGATGTGGCAGACCAATTTCGAGTGGAGCGCCACCACCGGGCAGGACGGCGCCTTCGTGCTGCGCGGCCGGCTGCCGGAGCTGCCCTTGCGGTTGCGGCTGCGCGCGCGCGAGTTCCTGCCGCTCGTCCAGCCCTTCCGCGCGGGCGACCGCGGCCTGCTGCTCCAGGCCCAGCGCGGCGCCTCCTTGCGCGGCTCCCTGTTGCTCCCCGAGGGCGTCCCGCCCAGCGCGCTGGCCGTGCTCCTCCACCGGACCGACGCCGAGGCCAGTCCGAACGTGGCCGCCACCGACCGCGAGGCCGGCTTCGCCTGGGACCGGCTCGCCCCCGGCCTGTACCGGGTCGAGGTGCGAGCGGGCGGGGCCGCCGAGGCGCTGGCCGAGATCGACGCGGTCCTGGTCGAGGCCGGCCAGGAGAACCGCGACCCGCGCCTGCAGCAGATCGACCTGCGCCAGAGGCTGCGCCTGATCCGGATCGAGTGCGTGGACCCTGACGGCGCCGCCGTCGGCCTCGCGGTGGTCGAGGAAGCCGGCGGGACCGGCGAACCGCGCCATTGGTCGGCGCCGCACGGCGAGGCCCAGATCCTCTCCGACCGGTGGCCGCTGGATCTGCGGGTGCGCGCCGCCGGCTTCCGGAGCACGACCCTGCGGGGCGTCGAACAAGACCGACGCGTGGTGCTGCGGCGCGGGCTGCGCGTGCGGCTGGAGCTGGCGGAGCCGCCCCAGCTCCCGACCGGCATGCGCCTGGGCTACACCCTGCTGCCGGCCGACGGCGAGGACTTCGGCTCCGGGCAGCGGGCACCGCTCGACGCCGACGGCCGCGCCGAGTTGTCACTGGACGCACCCGGCCGCTACCGCGTGATGCCGGCGCTGTGGGTGAGCACCTCCCGGAGCTCGGTCCAGCGCCACAGCCTGGGCGACCCGGCCGCCGCCGCGGTGATCGAGGTGCTCGAGTTGGACGAGTTGCAGCGCTTCCCGGTCGGGCTCGACGCCGAGGCGCTCCGGGTGCGGCTGGAGCAGCTGGAAGCGGGTTGAGCCGGCCCCCGGCGCGTTTCCGGCCCCTGGGCTAGACTGCGTTTTTACGCCACGATCCATGAACCGACTGCTCCCGCTCCTGCTGCTCGTCCTGGCCATCGGCGCCGGGGCCTGGCTGCTGCTCTCCGATCCCGAGCCCGCCGCCCCCGAGCGCGGGCCGTCCGCCTCCGAGGAAGAGTCCGCCCTGCCCGACGCGGCCGATCCGGGTCCGGCGCTGCCCGAACCGGCGGAGGCCTCGGCGCCCCTGGGCGAGACCGGGGAGCGGGTCAGCATCGCCCCCGCCGCGCCCGAGCTGGACGCGCCCGCGGCCTTCGAGGCCAGCTCGGCCGAGGCCGACGCCTTACTGATCCGGGTGGTGGCGCCGGACGGCGAGACCCCGGTGCCGAACGCCGTGGTCTTCCACGCCGACGGCCGCGAGATCGACGAGGAAGAGGCCTTCCGGGCCCTGCGCCAGATGGAGGACGTCGGCGGCGTGCTGGAGCGGCTGTCCCGTCGCTTCCGCACCGACACCAAGGGCGAGGTGCGCGTGCCCTTCGCCGAATACGGCCTCGTCGTGGGCGCCCGGACCGAGCGCTGGTTCCACTTCGAGATGCTCGAAGACCCGGAGCCGGGCGGCGAGTTCGTGCTGGTGCTGCAGCCGCGCTCGCAGGTGCAGGCCCAGGTCTTCGGCCCCGACGGCCGGCCGGTGGCCGGGGTGCCGGTGGCGCTGACGATCAAGTTCGGCAGCTTCGCCCAACCGATGATGACGGTGAAGACCAAGGGCAAGGACGGCATCGCCACCATCCGCGACTTCGCGCCGCTGGTTCAGATGGGGCCCATGGAGGCCGCCGGCGTCGAGCTGGCCCTGGCCCTGCCGCTGACCGAGCCGGTGGCGGAGCCGGTCGACGTCGACGAGCTCGAGGAGGAGCCCTATCTGCTCGAGCTGCCCGCCACCGGCGAGGTGGTGGTCGAGGTGCTCGATTGGGCCGGCGAGCCGGTCGACCAAGAGGTCGACGTGCTGCTCGGGGCGGTGCCCGAGGGCAATGACTTCCGCATCAGCTTCTCCGGCCCGGCGATGCCCGGCGCCGGCCAGGCCATCGTCGCGCTGGTCGACGGCGAGGCGCGCTTCCCCTTCGTCGGCCTCGGCATGGAGCTGCAGGCCTCGGTCAAGCTGGCCGACTACCCCGAGGCGCTCACGGTGCTGAGCATGGGGCCGGCGGTCGCCGGGCAGAGCGTCCGCCTCTTGATCCAGCCGAACGCGCCGAGCACGGTGCTGACCGGGCGCGCGGTCGACGCCGAGGGCGAAGCGATGGTCGAGACCAAGCTCAGCCTGGTGTTCTCGGAGGAGACCGAGCACGGCGAGAACAGCGACTGGAGCGACCTCAAGACCGACTCCAAGGGCCGCTTCCGCTACGCCATCGGCGCGCCCGGCGACACCGCCGTGGTCTCGCGGTCCTTGGAGCTGCGGGTGCCGGGCAAGGAGTGGGGAGAGTCGCTGGCGATGACCCGAATCGAGCTGGCGCTGGCCTATCCCCCCGGCGAGCACCCGCTCGGCGACGTGATGCTCAGCGAGCTGCCGGTGCTGGCCGCCGGCACCGTGATCGGCCCCGGCGGGGAGCCGGTGGCTGCCGCCAGCGTCGGCCTCCAGCACAAGGTCAGCTACGGCTCCGGCGCCAACGAGTTCTACTGGAACAGCGACTGGCGGGTGCGCACCAGCACCGACGAGAACGGCGAATTCGTGCTGCGCGGGGTGCCCGAGGACGTGGACGCCGAGGAGTTCCAGGTCCAGGCCCACCGCGACGGCTACCTGCCTGGCGAGGAGCCGATGCTGCGCGGCCAGACCGGCCTGGTGGTCCGGCTGGAGGCCGGCGGCAGCCTGTCCGGCAAGCTCGTGGTCGACGAGGGCATCGACCTCGAGGACCTCGAGGTCCAGTTCGTGACCGAGACCGAAGGCGGCGGCACCAACCGCCACTCCGCCAACCTGGATGAGGATGGCAGCTTCGAGTGGGACAGCCTGCAGCAAGGCAGCGGCAGGGTCGAGGTGGCGCCGAACCGGGACGAGGAAGCCGCATTCGTCGCCGACGGCGTGCTGATCGTCGCTGGGGAGAACCACGACCCGCGGCTCGAACCGATCGACCTGCGCGGCGTGCTGCGGGCGGTCAAGCTGCGCTTCGTGGACGAGGACGGGGACGCCGTCAAGCAGGTCATGCTGACCGGGCTGGACGAGGAGTCGCGCTTCTGGGAGCACACCTGGGACGGCCAGATCACCCTCTTCACGACCAAGGACGCGCTCGACGTGGCCTGCAGCAGCGACGGTTTCCAGACCGTCGAGCTGCGCGACCTGCGCCGCAACTCCGAGGTCGTGATGCGGCGCTCGGCGGAGATCTTGTTCGTGCTGGCGGAGCCGGTCGACCTGCCGGAGGGCACCCTGCTCTCGGTGCAGTTGGTGAAGACGGGCAGCCGGCGTTGGTGGGGCGGCAACGAGCCCGGCGAGTTCAACGAGCTCGGCGAGGCGCGGACCCACGCCCCCAGCGCCGGGGAGCTCGACATCCACATCGGGCTGGTGCGGCGCGAGGGGAATTCCACCCACAGCAGCATGCTGTCGGGGGCGAGCAGCCCGGCCAAGCTCACCATCCAGGACCCGACCGTGAGCCAGACCTTCACGATCCGGATCGACCAGGCCTTGGTCGACGAACGGCTGCAGAACTTCTAGTCGCGGCACGCCGTCCTAGGATGTCGGGGTGAATCCCCTCACCCTCGTTCTCCTCCCCTCCCTCTCCTTCTTGCCGCAAGGCACGCCCGAGGTGCGCGACGCCGTCCGGCTCGACACCGTCACCAGCGGCACCGCTGAGGATCCTGGCGTGGCCACCGACGGCGACCGCGCGGCGGCCGTCTACGGCGTGGACTTCAATCCCGGCGGCGGCATCCAGTCCACCATCCACGTCTGCAGCTCCGACGGCCGCGGCCTCGACTGGAGCGCGCCGGTGCGGGTCGACGACGACACCGCCTCCATCCTGTCACGGAAATTCGTTCAGGGTGACTGCGTGTGGGCCGCCGGCGACGCCGTCTACGTGGTCTGGGAAGACCGGCGCTTCGAGAGCGGCGGCAACGAGGACGACCTCTACTTCGCCCGTTCGCTGAACGGAGGCGCCAGCTTCGGCGCCGAGCAGCTGCTCGACAAGGGCACCGCCCCTGGCGTCGGCTCGGTGCGCAATTACCTGGTGCGGATGAGCCCGGACCCGGCCGACGACCACCTCTACGTGCTCGCGGCGGTCAGCAACGGCGGCAGCGACCAGCTCTCCCTCAGCGCTTCGCACGACGGCGGCGCCAGCTGGGGCGCGGCGGTCACGGTGCCGACCGGCTCCAGCGACGTCGACGGCTTCGCCCTGGCCGCCGAGGGCGACGTGGTGCACGTGGCCTGGACCGACAACCGCTCCGGCTCCAACCGGGTGTACCTGCGCCGCAGCAGCGACGGCGGCGCCAGCTTCGGCGCCGAGACCCGCATGGACTCGGGCATGGTCGGCACCCCGACCAGCTTCCACCCCGGCGTCCAGCTGGCGGCGCGCGGCGGCGTGGTGGCGCTGTCCTGGGAAGAGGCCAGCGGCGGCGACGCCTTGCAGGCTCGCTTCTCGAGCGACGGCGGGCTCAGCTTCGGCGCCGAGCAGACCGTCGGCAGCTACCCGGTCGGCTCCAAGGACGTCGACAACCACCGCAGCGCGGTCGGCCCCGACGGCAGCGCCGGCTTCGTCTGGGAGGACAACCGCGGCGGCAGCGATGAGATCTGGGCCGCGGTGCGGAGCGCCGCCGGCTCCTGGAGCGCCGACGCGCAGCTCTCGCCGGGCAGCGCCGGCTGGCCGCGGCTGGTGGCCGGGGGCGACGGCGGCTGGTTCTCGGTCTGGACCGGCGGCGGCTTCCCCGAGGACACCGAGAGCGCCTACAGCCTGGACGGCGGCGCCTCCTGGAGCAGCGGCTTCCTGATCGGCAGCGCCAGCGGCGACGCCGACTTCGCCGAGCTGGCCTGGAACGAGGACTACGGCAACCTGCTGTCGGTGTGGCTGTCGGACTCCACCGGCGCCAACCGGCTCTACGCCGGCGGCTATCGGCCGCAGACGATGCGCGTGAACGGCAGCCTTGCGGCCGGCAACACGGTCAGCTTCTCCTTCGAGGGCTACCGCCCGCCGGGCGCCGACTTCGGCGCGGTGCTGATCTCGGGCGGGGCCGCCGCCGGCAGCTATGGCCTGCCCTTCGGCGACGGCCGCGAGACCGGCCTGCTCAACGACAGCGTGCTGGCCTCGGCGATGGCCAACATCCCCGGCGCCCTGTCGGCCAGCCTGAGCGGCGGCGCCGGGAGCACCGCCCCGCTGACCTGGCCCGCCAGCCTGCCCCCCGGCACCCCGGTCTACTTCGTCGGCGTCGGCTACACCCTCAGCGGCGGCCCGCAGCTCGGCGACCTGAGCGACCGGCGGATGGCCACGGTGCAGTAGCCGTCGATGGGGCGGGGCTCCTACTCGGGGTCCCGCCGCCCCGGTTCCCGGTGCCGGCGGATCTCGGCCAGCCGCTCGCGGATGCGCGCCTCCCAACCGTAGGCCGTCGGCCGGTAGAAGCGCTCGCCGCGCAGCTGGTCGGGCAGGCAGGGCATATCGGTCAGCGCGCCCTCCTCGTCGTGGGCGTACTTCTGGCCCTGGGCCCAGCCCTGCTCCTTCATCATCTGGGTCGGCGCGTTGCGCAGCTGCATCGGCACCGGGTGGGCGTAGCCGTCGTCGATCAGCTTCGCCACCTGCTTGTAGGCCGCGTAGACCGCGTTCGACTTGGGCGCGATCGCCAGGTAGATCGCGCACTCGGCCAGCGCCAGCTCGCCCTCCGGGCTGCCGAGGAATTGGAAGGCGTCGCGCGCCGCCACCGCCACCCGCAGCGCGTTGGGGTCGGCCAGGCCGATGTCCTCGCTGGCCATGCGGACCAGGCGGCGGGCCAGGTAGAGCGGGTCCTCGCCGCTCTTCAGCATCCGCACCAGCCAGTAGAGCGCGGCGTCGGGGTCGGAGCTGCGCACCGACTTGTGCAGCGCGCTGATCAGGTCGAAGTGGCCCTCGCCGCTCTTGTCGTAGAGCAGCGCGCGGCCCTGGAAGACCGCTTCGAGGGCCTCGTCGGGGATCGGCTCGCCGACGTCGGCCTGGCGCGAGGCGTGCTCGAGCGCCACCAGGGCGCGGCGGGCGTCGCCGCTGGCGAAGCGGGCGATGGCGCGCAGCTGCTCGTCGCTGGCCTCGTGGCGGCGGGCGCCGAGGCCGCGGGTGCGGTCGGCCAGGGTGCGGCGCAGCAGCGACTCGAGCTCCTCCTCGCTGAGCGGCTGCAGGATGTGCACCGTCAGCCGCGACAGCAGCGGCCCGATCACCTCGAAGCTCGGGTTCTCGGTGGTGGCGCCGACCAGCACCACGTCGCCGCGCTCGACGAAGGGCAGGAAGGCGTCCTGCTGGGCCTTGTTGAAGCGGTGGATCTCGTCGATGAAGAGCAGCGTGCGGCGGCCGGCGGCGCGGCGCAGGCGGCCGGCTTCCTCCATCGCCGCGCGCACGTCCTTGATGCCGCTGAGCACGGCCGAGAAGGTGCGGAACTCGAGGTCGGCGGCCTCAGCGATCAGCAGCGCCAGGGTGGTCTTGCCGGTGCCGGGCGGGCCCCAGAAGATCATCGAGCCCCACTCGTCGCGCTCGAAGGCGCGCCGCAGCGGTTGGCCGGGGCCGAGCAGGTGCTCCTGGCCGACCACCTCCTCGAGGCTGCGCGGGCGCACGCGTTCGGCCAGCGGGGCGTCGGCGGCCGGGGCCTCGCGCTGCGCGCGCGGACCCGCCTGGTCGTCGAACAGGCCGTCGCTCACCACGGCTCTCCCGCAGCGCCGCGCTCCTCTGCCGCGGTCGACGAAGCGCCGGCGCGGCCAGGACCGTGGGGGCCGAGCTCCCAGCACAGCACCGCCGCCGCGGTGGCGACATTGAGCGACTCCACCCCGCGCGCGAGCGGGATCGCGACGCGGCGCTGGCAGGCGGCGGCGAGCTCGGTGGGCAGGCCGCCTCCTTCTTCGCCCATCAGGAGCAGGCGCGCGCCAGCGGGCGCGGCGTCCGTCGCCGTGGCTTCGGGCGCGCGGAGCGCCGCCAGGGATTCCCCGTCGGCCTCGGCGCCCCACAACTCGGCGCCGGCTTCGGCGGCAGCAGTGATCAGCGCAGCGGCTTCGACCCGCTCGGCCACCGGCAGGCGGAAGGTGGTGCCGCTGGCGCCGCGCAGCGCGCGCGGGCTCCAGGGCGAGGCCGATCCCTTCAACGCCAGGAAGCCGGCCGCACCCAACCCGGCGGCCACCCGCACCAGCGCGCCGAGGTTGCCC
>CAZXTO010000030.1:0-16909 GCA_964643675.1 uncultured Planctomycetales bacterium | reverse complement strand
TCCGATAGAGTGGATTCGCACCATCCGGATTGGACCGAAAACGGGGTCCACGTCACTCCGTGCTCCTGACGAACTGAGCACCAGGGAGTTCCTGCTCCGGCCAATCCGAGCATCTGATGCTGAGCTGGACTGGAAGGCTGTGATGGACAGCAAGGAATTCCTCCGCGACTGGGAGCAAACGGGATGGCCTCGCGAGGATTTCAGCGTAGAGGCGAACCGCGGGGATCTGCTCCGACTCGAACAGCGCCACGACAAGGGGGAGTCCTTCACCTATACCGTTCTTCGCCCAACCTTGGACCAGTGCCTCGGTTGTGTTTACGTCTTCCCGACGAGCGCGAGACTGTTCTCAAAGGCTCAGGTCTCAGAAGCTGGCGTGGCGCGCTGGGGAGATTACGAGATCGCGGGGTACTTCTGGATACGGACGTCCCGGCTGGCCGACGGGCTCGATGGGAGGCTACTCGAGGCGCTCGACCTCTGGTTCCGACAACAATGGGGCGTCAAGCAGCACCTCATGCTCACGAACGAGCGCGTGGGGCAACAGGTTGAGCTCTTGAAGTCGACGGGCCGAACGCTTCGCTTCGAGCTCGCGTTCTCGAACAAGCCCGGCAAGGAGTTGGCATTCTCTCCGTCGTGAGGATCAATGATGGCGTCTGGAGCGAACCGGCTCCATCGGCCGCTCAGCCGCAAACCCTTACGATCGACCGTGGGCTTCACCCCTGATCTCCCTCCCTTCCTCGTCATGAGCCGAGCGCAACCCTGATGCCCCTGCCCGCAACCAAAGAGGCGCTGCTGGAGGACCTGGCACAGGCATTCTCCAAGCTTGATGCCGAGCTCGACGCCGTCCAACCAGAGGCCGAACGCCTCAGGGACCTCGAAGGAGGGGTCTCGTGCTGTGATGTCATGGCTTACCAGATTGGTTGGGGCCGCCTCCTTCTGGAGTGGGAGCGGGTTGAAGCCGCGGGCGGCGAGCCCGAGATGCCCGCCGCTGGATACAAGTGGAATCAGCTCGGCGCCCTCGCGGAGTCCTTTTATCAAGCCTATGAGGAATCTCCCCTATCCGAGGTGAGGGCGGTGTTCCGAGAGGTGTTCTCGCATCTGGAAGAATGGATCTGCGCGCTTCCAGAGGACGAGTTGTTCGACCTTGGAGCTCGCCGCTGGGCCGGTGACAAGTGGCCTCTCGTCAAGTGGATTCAGGTCAACACGATTGCTCCCTACCAATCAGCTCGCGCGAAGATCCGGCGGTGGAAGAGAAGTGCGGGGATCGCCTAAATCCCGACCTTGCCGAACCCGGCAGGCGTCGCTGCTGGCGCGGCGCGGGCGCAGATGAGGGCCACATCCGTCGGGAGGGCCGATGAGCCGCCCTGCGGGTCCTGCTAGGCGCTGATGGGTGATCGACCCATCCGCTCCCCCGCTGAACTCGCGCGAGTCATCCGAGGAATCAAGCAGCGGTTGGATGACGGCCTCCTGGCCGAGGTGCGGCTCAGCGATTCGCACGGCACTCCACTCTCGAGCCCCCTCGCGAATGGGCCGTGGCCCGACGTGATCTCCTCGCGCCTCGCCTGGTGAAAGGGGCGCCTGACCATGCTCAGGCTCCCACCGCGAGGTGAGGGTGCCAGGCCCTTGCGGGAACCCCGAAGAAATACCTGGCTCCTCAGCGTGGATTGGTGTGGCAGAATTCGTGGTGGCGGGCTTCCCAGCTTCCCCCCCCGACCTGCCTCAGGCGGCGCCGCGGACGGGGGTGGTTCGGAGACTGCTTCGGCCGCTGATCGGCAGACTCGTCCAGCCGACCGGCGAGCCGGTCGCCCCGCCCCGCATTCGCCGCCTCCCTTCGGATCAAATCGCCATGCCCTGGACCCCCAAGCGGCGGCTGCCTGCGCGGTCGCGCCTCCTCTCCGCTCTGCTCCCGGCGCTCCTCGCCTGGAGCGCGCTCGGCGCGGCCGCCTCGGCCCAATCGACCCTCGTCGACTGGGACTTCAGCTCGCTCGTGCCCCCCGGGGCCGCGGGCGCGCCGCTGGCGGTGCCGCTGCTCGATCCGGCGGAAGCGAACGCATCGAGCGAAGTCACCTCCACCGGCCTGACCGGCGAGCGCGCCCTGCCCAGCTACCAGGGCTTGCTGTGGGCCAACACCAACCCCGCGCCGGGCGAGCTCAACCTGCGCTACTTCGACGGCGACCTCTCCGACCCGGCCGGGACCAACCACGACGGCGTGAACGACAACTACCTGTCCTTCACCCTGACGCCGACCGGCGCCCCCGTCGAGGTCAGCCGCATCTCGGTCTCGGCCTGGCGCAACGGCAGCGGCGCCCCCGAGACCTACGCGATGGAGGTCGTCGTCGACGGCCAGGCGCCCACCCCCTTCGGGAGCCAGCAAAGGGACACCGCCCACTCGGACGGCGTCTTCGACTGGTTCCACTTCGACGACTCGGTCACCGCCTCGACCTCGCTCGAGATCCGCTTCCGCCCGGTGGCCAGCCCCGGCGGCCAGGGTACCGGGAACCTGCACATCGACGGCCTGAAGGTGCAGTCGGGCTCGAGCCCGCCGCCGGCGACGGGGCCGAACGTGCTGTTCCTCATCGCCGACGACCTGACCGCGAACGCCCTGGCCTGCTACGGGAACACGCTCGTCCACACGCCCAACATCGACGCCCTCGCGAGCCGGGGCATGCGCTTCGAGCGAGCCTACTCCCAGTACCCGGTCTGCAACGCCTCGCGGTCCTCGATCCTGTCCGGCCTGTACCCGGACCGGATCAAGGCCGTCGGCGGCAGCTACACGGCCTTCGACGCCGCGCTCGGCGCCGAGAGCACTCTGCCCGAGCACTTCCGGCTGAACGGCTACACGTCCTCGCGCGTGAGCAAGATCTACCACATGCGGGTGCCGGGTGACATCACCAGCGGCTCGCCCGGGCCGGACCACGGGGATTCGTGGGACACGACCTACAACGTGCTCGCGCCGGAGTGGATGTCCCCCGGAGTGACCGGTCACTACACCAACGAGACCCTCATCTTCGACCCCCACCAGCACTACAACCTGGGCTTCGGTGCGGCCTTCTACAAGGTCGAGACCTACTCGGACGGGAGCGAGCAGGCCGACGCCCTCGCCGCCACCGAGGCGGTGCAGCTGCTGAACAACCTCCAGGACGACTCCTTCTTCCTCGCGGTCGGCTTCGTGCGGCCGCACGTTCCTTTGGTGGCGCCCGCCACCACCTTCGCCCAGTACAACGCCGCGACCCTCCCGCTGGCGGCGAGCGTGCCGAACGACCTGCTGGACATCCCCTCCCAGGGCATCTTCTGGGACGAGCCCGTCCGCGGCCCCAACAACGACGACGACCGTCGCTCGGTGCTGCAGGCGTACTACGCCAGCGTGACCTTCATGGACGAGCAGGTCGGCCGGGTGGTCACCGCCCTGGAGAACCTCGGGCTCGGGGACGACACGATCATCGTCTTCACCTCGGACCACGGCTACCACCTCGGCGAGCACACCATGTGGCAGAAGCTGAGCCTGCACGAGGAGTCCGCCCGGGTGCCGCTGATCATCGCCGGCCCGGGCATCGCGCCGGGGACCACGGGCGGCCTCGCCGAGCTGATCGACCTCTACCCGACCCTGGCCGACCTCGCCGACCTGCCCGTGCCGCCGACCTGCCAGGGCGAGTCCCTGCGCCCGCTCCTGGAGGGCACCGCTGCTTCCGTGCGCGAGGCCGCGCTGACGAGCGTCGACGATGGCGACCTCCTGCGGACCGAGGAGTGGGCCTACATCCGCTACAGCGGCGGCGGCGAGGAGCTCTACCCGATGATGGTCGACCCCATCTCCGATCCGCTGCAGTTCACCAACCTGGCCTCGGACCCGGCCCACCAGGTCACCCGCCAGCAGCTGGAGACGCTGCTGGACGCCAAGCTCGACCAGGCCGCCGCCGACCCGGCGCAAGGGCCGGCCTGCGGCTTCCTGCCGTATGGCGTGGGCCTCTCGACGGTGAACCACATCGCCCTAGAGGGGACCGGCAATCCGAGCGTCGGAGGGACCATCCAGCTGAACTCTTCCGGCGCCGCCGGGTCGTATACGATGTTCGTAGGATCTCACGCGCAGACCAAGGAGCCGCTCGTCGGCGGCACTCTCCTCGTCGAGCGCTCGTCCTCGAACCTCACCGTGAACATCGGCAACACCGGCGGGAGCTCCTCGTGGAGCCTGAACATTCCGGCGGACCCGGCGCTCGCCGGCCGGGAGTTCTACTTCCAGTCCGCCTCGCCCAACCCGGCGCTCCCCAGCGGCTGGGGGCTGTCGAACGGGGTCCGGATGCGGATCTGTCCGTAGGGACTCCGCCTGTTGCTCCGAAGGAGGCACCCACGACCGGATGAGTTCCATGAACCGCCTGACCCTGATGACGCTGGGCGTCGCCCTCCTCGTTTCCTGCCAATCGCCGCCGCCGCCGGCCCCCAGCGAGGGCGGACGGACCGAGACGGCCGCCCCGGCGATCCTCGCCGAGGAGGCGGCCGTGAAGGCCGTCGTGGAGCGCTTCCTGGTGGCCATCGGGAGCTACGATCTCGAGGCCCTGCCCCCCATGTTCGCGCCCCACGCCAGCATCGGCTCGGTCAACCTCGTCGACGGAGCGTGGCGATCCAAGACCTATTCCTTCGAGGACTTCTACTCGATCCTGGAGGCCCAGACCGACCCCTCCCCCTATCTGGAGCCGGTCTCCCACTACACCGTTCACGTCGAACGGGGAGGCATGGCCTTCGTCCGGGCGGACGCCACCTTGATCCGGGACGGCGTGGCCCGATCGCGCATCATCGACTACTTCACCCTGATCCAGCAGGACGGGAGCTGGAGGTTCCTCAGCGCCTCCTACGTCGCCACTCTGATTCCGGCGGAGTAGGCGCACCGGCTCGCGCGGCCCCGATGGGGCGACCTTCCTCCGAAACACCGAACCGAGCATGGCGATCAAACGAATCTGGCGTGGCTGGACGACTCCGGGGAACGCCCCGGCCTACCGCAAGGTCCTGAACGAGCAGGTCCGGCCGGGCATCGAAGCCAAGCGGATCCCGGGGTACCAGAGCCTCGAGCTGCTCTCGCGTGAGCTGGACGAGGAGGTGGAGTTCATGACCATCATGACCTTCGACTCGCTGCAGGACATCATCGCGTTGCAGGGGGCGGACTACGCACGGTGCTATCTTCCGGACGCCGCGCGAGCGGTCCTCAGCCGTTGGGATGAGACCTGCCTGCACTTCGAGACCGACGACGGAGCCCAGCCCGAGTAGGCCCTGGTCCGGCGTCGCCCTGGGGTGCGGCGGCCTGCTCCTCGGCTCCCTGGTGGGCCTTGGCATGACGGCGGGCTACACCCACGCGGGGTGGCCGGCCGCGGCGGGCTTCGCCTTGGGGGTGGTCGGCGCCCTCGCGGCTCCCGCCCGGCGGGTGCTGGTCGCCGGCTGCGGCGGCGGCCTCGCGGTGCTGGCAGCGGTGGTGACGATCGTCTCCCTTCGATACGCCAGCGGAGACTGGCCGCTCACCGACGAGGTCGCGGTCGCGCAGTACGGCACGGCGGCGCAGGCGACGCTGCGAGCCGCGGCCGGCCTTGGTGTCCTCATCGGGATACCCTGCCTGATCGCGGCGGTCCTTGTCGCCGTCCTCCGACGGCGCCTCCGCGCGGCTGCATGGTCTCCGACGCCCCGCTGACCGCCTCCCCGATCTTGTTTCCCCTCCGCACCACCACGCTCGGCCGGGCCTTCCTCGCCTGCGGCGCTTACGCCCTGGCCTGTATCGGCGGCATCCTGCTCGCCGAGGCGCAGCAGTGGCCGGAGGCCTTCTGGCACCTGACGCAGCTGCTCGCGGCGCTGGGCTGCCTGGTCGCGGCGGCGCTGTATCTGGTCGCGGCGAAGCGAGACCGGCTGCGGGATCGTCCGGTCGACGACAGGATGGTCTGGCTGGCGAGGGCGGCGGTCGCGGCGACCGGAGCCTGGCTCCTGTTCTGGGCCGCTGTCCTCCTCCTGCTGAGCGCCTCCCCCGACGACTTCTGAGCTGCCGCTTCCGCTCCATGGCTTCAGCCCCCCGCTCGCTCCCCCGCGCCTGGACCCGACCGCTCCTCCTGCTCGCTACCCTGCTCCTCGGCGCCTGCGCCGCGAGCGGCCGAGCAGGACCGCCGGAGCCGCCGCTGAAGATCATCAACTGGAACGTGCTCTACGGCTTCCAGGGCGGCGAGACCCTGGGCGCGGCCAGCGCCTGGCTGGCCGAGCGCCAGCCGGACGTGGTCGCCTTCCAGGAGCTGAACGGCTTCACCGGCGAGGAGCTGACGGCGGCCGCGCGCGGCTGGGGCCACCGCTACGCGGTCACCCACAAGGAGAGCGGCTTCCCGGTCGGGCTCAGCTCGCGCTGGCCGATCGAGGTGCTCGAGCGCCGATCCGAGGGCTTCCACCACGGCTTCCTCCACGCCCGCACCGCCGGCGTCCACTTCTTCGTCGTGCACTTCTGGCCCGGCAAGGTCGAGGACGTCGAGCGGGTCCTGCACCGCGTTCGGCCCCTGCTCGAAGCCGGCGAGGCGGTGGTGATCCTCGGCGACTTCAACGGCACCTCGCCCAAGGACGCCGACTTCCTACGCGAGCACGCGACCGGGCGCGAGCCGGACTCCAGCTTCGTCGACCTGGTCGAGGCGCTCGGCTTCGTCGACCTGGTCCACGAGCACGACCCCGAGGCGAAGATCTCCTGCCCCTCGCCGGTCACGATCCCGCGCTGGAGCGAGGACCTGGCGGAGCTGCGGACCAAGCAGTACCGCATCGACTTCGTGTTCGCCGATGCCGAGCTGGCGCGGAGCTCGGTGTCGGGCACCATCGCGCTCGGACCGGAGCTGGACCGGATCTCCGACCACTACCCGGTGATCGTCGAGTTGCGGGCGCCGGCCGCGAGGTAGAGCGCGCGCGGCAGCGCAGGCAGCTATCCTGAACCGAGCCTCGAGCAAAGCTCGTTCCTGATATGGGATCCCCGACCACTCCCCCGCCCCACCAGATCCAGGAGGTCGTCCCGGGCGTCCACCGGGCGATCCTCGACTGGCCTTCGACCGAGATCATCCCGACCCTCTTGGACGAGCGGCATCCCTTCGTCCTCTCCTGGGGCGGCCACCTCGGCGACCACCGCTGGCAGGAATTCCAGCTGCCGATCGCCAGCCCCCAACAACCCGAAGCCGTCCTGGCTCGGCGCGTGGAGGTGGACTTCGTCGTCGCGACGAGCCGCTACCTCGAGCTGCTGCCGAGGCTGGGCCCCAAGCAACGCGGAGTCCAGCTGCTCCATCCGCCGCAGGATCACCTGGACCTGCGGAGGATCCGGGGCCCCGAACGCTGGCGCCTGCTCGAGGAGATCGGATGGCACGTCTGGTTCGACATCCCCGGAAACGACTTCGGGGAGGTGGCCAGCCCCGACCGGGCGGTGGTGGAAGCCGCGGTGGCCTGGGTGGTCGAGCAGGACTGAAGCCATGCGGACCAGCCTCCGCGCTCCATCGAGCGCCTCCACCCCCGAAGCCAAGGATCCTCGTCGCGCCGATGCCTGATCTCGCCGCCACCCTCGCCCGGGATGGGTTCGAAGTCGAAGCTCTCGACCCGACCGAGGCGAGGAATCGCTTCGCCTCCTGGTGCGAGGCCTTCCTCCAGCCCGTGAAGGCTCGGACGGGCAGCTACCGTTATCGCGGCTACCACTGGCACGCCTTCTCCTACGAGTTCGTGCCGGCACGGCGAGGCGAGGCGGCGTTCGAGGAATACCGGCGCTGCGCCTCCCTGCCCCTCCTCATCGTCCCCGAGTCCTGGTCGGAGGGACGCCCCCTGTGGTGTCACGGTCCGCGCCGCCCCGATCTCAGCTCGCTCCGGATGGACGCCTACGTCTTCCCTGCTTCGCTGGAGTGGACCATGGCCTTCACCCATGAGCAGCCCGGCCTGGGCCCCTACTTCACTCGGCGGGAGTGGGTCGGCGAGGATTGAGCTCCCGCCCCGCGGCTCGGCGGCGGCTCGGAGCCCTGGCGAGCCCCCCACCGAAGGACCGTATCTTGGCGAGCCGCTGACCGCCGACCCCCTCGGCGGCTCCCTCCGCATCGACCTCGTCCTAGGAAGCACCGTGACCACTCCCACTCCTGGCTTCGCCGTCCTCTACCGCTGGCGCCTGCGCGACGGCAGCGAGGATTCCTTCCTGCAAGCCTGGGAGGCCGTGACCCGGATGATCCGCAGCGAACGCGGCGGACTGGGCTCACGCCTCCACCGCGGCGAGGACGGCCTGTGGACCGCCTACGCCCAGTGGCCCGATCGCGAGACCTGGCAGCGCTCGCAGGCGCTCGGCCCGGGCGAGGCGGCCGAAGCGGCCGCGGCGATGCGCGCCGCCATCGAGCACGCCGAGGAGCCGCTGCTGCTCGAGCCAGTGCGCGACCTGTTCGTCGGCGTGGAGTAATCGGGCGTGAAGATCTGCATCCTCGGCGCCTCGGGCAAGCTCGGCCGTTACCTGGTCCAGCACGCCCTCGACCGCGGCTATGAGGTGGCCGGAGTCTGCCGCGAGCAGAGCGTCGGAAAGCTCGACGAGTTCCGCGACCGCATGACCATCCACCCCGGCGCCACCAACGACCGCGAGGTGGTCCGGCGCGCGGTCGCCGGCTGCGACGGCGTGCTGACGGTGCTGGTGCCTTGGGGTGTCCAGCAGTACTCCACCGGCACCGCCCAGGCGGTGCTCGACTTCGCCGAGGCGGACGCGCGGCTGGTCTTCTCCTGCGGCTGGCACATCACCCGCGACGGCAAGGACGTGTACACGCGCCGCTTCCGCTGGCTGGTCGGTGCCTTCGGCTGGATCGCGCGGCTGCTGCGCTTCGCCGACCTCGACGACCAGGTCGAGGCCTGCCGCCGCGTCTTCGCCAGCGACCGCCGCTGGACCGTGGTGCGCGGCAGCGACCTCGAAGAGGGAGAGAGCCAGGGCCTGCCGCGCTGGAGCCGCCACGTCGGCGACCCGGTGCTGGCGAGCAACAAGACCCGCCGCATCGACTTCGCCCTGTTCATGGTCGAGGCCTTGACCGATGACTCCCTGATCCAGGAGGCGCCGGCGATCGTCGGCCGCGACACGCCCTCGGCGCGCGCGCACGGCGTAGGCTCGGGTGATCGGTCCTGAAGGACCGACCGAGGTGAACCGGCTGTGGTGTCTCGCGCTGCGGAAGCCGGCCTGATCGCGGCTATTGGGTCGTGCCCTCCCAGGCGTTCGACGCGGTGAAGCCCGCGGGTCCTGCCGGATCCTGGATCCACCACTGGAAGTAGAGCTTCACTCCCGGCGGGATCGCCGGCGGGAAGTAGCCACTGATCGAGGCCTGGCCGCCGAAGGAGACCTGCGGCCCGGGGATCACCAGGTCCGCCGCCGGCACCAGCACACCGCCCTTGAAGGGCGCCGACAGATTGCTGAAGCCGACCACCAGCCAGTTGGGCTTCAGGATCGCCGCCTGGCTGAGCGCGAGCACGTAGTGGGACTCACTGCACAGTTCGCCCAGCGGAGTCAGCGCCGGGGTCTGTGCCCCGTTGCCGAGGGCGAAGCCGAGGTCGGTCCAGGGGAAGCTGAGGTAGGGACCGACCGCCGCCGCCGCAGCGGCAGCGTCCGGCAGCGGACCGATGTGGCCGCCCGCACCCTGCGGCACCCCGGTGTCGCGCAGGATCGTGCGCAGCTTGTAGGGGCCGAGGCCGACCCCGTTGAGCGCGATCGAGCGCTCCTGCACCAGCGCTGCCACCCCGGCCACCATCGCGGTCGCGCTGCTGGTGCCGCCGAAGGCGGCGGTGTAGCTCTGGTGATCGTCGCCGCCGAGCAAGGCGAAGTCGCCATAGCCTGCGCTGAACACGTTCTCCCCCCAGCCTTGCACGTCCACCCGCGAGCCGAAGCTGCTGAAAGCGAGCGCGTCGTGGGCCAGGTCGGGGCTGCCGGCGCCGACCAGGATCGCGCCGGAGTCGCCGCGGTTGCGCCAGAAGTCGTAGATCGGATCGTCGAGGTCCTGGCCGCCGTTGCCGGCCGCGGCGATCACGACCACGCCCGCGTCGGTCGCCAACTGCACCGCCTGGAACACGGCGGAGTCCAGCTCGGCCGGTCCGTAGTCGCCCGGGTTGGGCCCGTAGTCGTCGGTCTGCATCTCCAGCACGATGAGGTCGCCGGGCCCGCTGTCGGCGGCGGCGCTGAGGATCGCGGCCACGCGCCGCGGGCCCTCTTCGACGCTGTCCTCAGGGTAGGTCGCGGTCTCCACCCCGGAGCTGATGCCGGTGACGCCATAGCCGTGGTCGGCCGCGACGGCGATGCCGAGCACCGCGGTGCCGTGGTCGTCGAAGCCGAGGGTGAAGGAGGTCGGCGGGATGGTCTGTCCCGGCTCCGGGTTCAGGTCGAGGCTGTTGTACTCCTCGTGCTCGGAGTCCCAGGCGTACTCGACGTCGCTCAGCCGGACGCCGGCGCCGGACAGCCCGATGCTCCAGGCGCCGACCGCGTTCACTCCCGGGTCGGCCTGGAGGTAGGCCTGGTTGGCGCTGTAGTCCGGGGTGGGCGGCGCCAGGTCGGTCGGCGGCGGCCAGCCCGGGCGCCGCAGGATGGCCTGGTCAACCTGCGGCAGCGATCGCAGCGCGCGGCCGAGGCGGAGCAGCTCGCGCTCTGCGCCCGCGGGATCGAGCGCGGCCGGCGGCTCGACCACCAACCAGCCCAACAGGTCGGGCTGCGGGCGGCCAGAGCGCGCGGCAGCGCGGGCGCGCAGGGCCTCCACCCGCGCTTCCGGCAACCGCACCAAGGGCTGGAAGCGCAGGCCCTCGGCCGCGGCGAGCCGTTCGAACGGACCGAGCTCGCCGCCCGCCAGGCTGTGCACCGCGCCGTCGGCGGCGCGACCGCGCAGCTCATCGGCGAGGTGGATCAGGAGCTGGGCCGGTCGGTCGGCGCCGGGATGAGGGAGTCGCAGGGGCTCCTGTTGAACCCGGCCCGGGAGGCCGGGCGCGAGCAGGAGCAGGCCGAGCAGCGCGGGTCGGAGACGGTGGCGGAGCATGGTGGTCCCTCCCCATTGCCGTCGTGGCCGGGGAATTTCCCGCCTGTTGTCCAGGATCCGCCGAGCCGGAGCGCAGCTCGCGGCCTCGGGGAGAGGCGGCCTGAGACGAGAAGGCCGGAGCTATCCTGGCCGGGCGCCGCGAATCCGGTGAATCGGACCGCCCCGCACCGAGTAGAGCTCCCTCATGCGCTGCCCCTCCTGGCACCCCGCCGCCGCCCTCCTGCTGCTCCTCGCGCCGGCCGCGGCGCAGCTTCCCGCCGCCGTCGAGTCCGCCACGGCGGAGGCCGAGCGTCCGCGCAGCGTGCTGTTCTACCTGATGGACACCTGCCGCAATGACCGGCTCAGCTACCAGGGGTACGGGCGGCCGACCACGCCCTTCCTCGAGGCCTTGGCCGAGCGCGCGGTGGTGTTCGAGGCCTGCTACGCCCAGGCCTCGTGGACCAAGCCGTCGATGGCCTCGATGCTGAGCTCGCAGTACCCGTCGACCACCGGCATCCACAAGCTCGACCAACGGCTCGACGACCGCTACCAGACCTGGCCCGAGCAGCTGCGCGACCACGGCTGGTACACGGCAGGTTTCTCGGCCAACATCGTGATGGGCGACCTGCTGTCCAACTACGCGCAGGGCTTCGATCACTTCGTCGAGTCGACCCTGATCAACCGCGGCGACCCGATCCGCTTCGCCAGCGGCTCGGCCCGCAAGCTCAACGAAGAGCTCTTCCCCTGGCTCGACCGCAGCGAGGAGTGGCCGCTGCTGCTGTACCTGCACTCGGTCGACCCGCACGAGGAGTACGAGCCGGAGCCGGCGTACCTGGAGGAGTTCGCCGACCCGGCGCGGCACGCGCAGTTCCGCGAGGAGTGGAAGGCCCTGCTCGCCAGCCGGCCGCCGATCCCGGGGCTGTTCGTCACCCAGGACAACTTCGACCGCACCGAGATCGACGCCGCCTCCTTCATCGAGCACGCCAGCGACTGCTACGACGCCGACATCCTGGCCAACGACGACCAGCTCCAGCTGCTGTGGGAGCGGCTCCAGGAGGATGGCTGGGGCGAGGACCTCGTGTTCGTGTTCACCTCGGACCACGGCGAGGAGTTCTTCGACCACGGCGGCACCTGCCACGGCTACTCGCTCTACGACGAGATGGTGCGGGTGCCGCTGATGATCTACGCGCCGGGCCTGGTCCAAGGCGGCCAGCGCATCCGCACGCCAGTGCGCTCGCTCGACATCTACCCGACCCTATGCGAGCTGCTCGGAGTGGAGGTGCCGGACGGCCTGCAGGGAACCAGCCTGGTGCCGCTGATGCGCGGCGCCGACCCGCTGCTCCCGACCGAGGTCTACTCCCAGCACCGCGAGGACCCGGTGGTCCGGCTGCTGGGTCAGGGCTCGGGGGTCATGACCAGCCTGCGCGTCGGCAGGTGGAAGTACATCCTCAACCAGGTCAGCTCGCAGATGCTCGAGAAGCCGCGCCACGAGCTGTACGACCTCGAGGCCGACCCGCGCGAGCAGCGCAACCTGGCGGCGACGCATCCCGAGCTCGTGCGGGAGTTCGAGGCCAAGGTGCTGGCCTTCCAGGCCGCCCACCCGAGCCCGGACCAGCGGCCCGCGGCGGCGGCCGAGGAGGAGATGGACCCGGCCGTGCTCGAGGAGCTGCGCGAGCTCGGCTACATCGGCGACGAGGAGGACGAGGAGGAGGATCCGCCCGACCTGTTCGCGGCCGTGCGCTCCGGCGACGCCGCCCAGCTCCGCCGCTGCCTGGAGACCGGCGCGTCCCTGGAGCAGCTCGACCAGCCGCTCGGCCTGACGCCGCTGTTCCTGGCCGCCGCCGCCGGCGAGCTGGAGCTGACCGCCCTGCTGCTCGAGGCCGGCGCCGACGTCGACGCCGCCAACCTCGACGGCACCACCCCGCTGATCGGGGCCGCCTTCCTCGGCCAGGCGGGCACCTTCCAGCTCCTGCTGGACCGGGGCGCCGATCCGACGGTGGTCAACCGCAACGGCGACGACGCCCGCGCGGCCACCACCCACCCCTGGGAGATCACCGCGATGATCCTGCAGCTGCTCGGGCTCGAACGGGATCAGGAGGAAGTCGACCGCGGGCGGGCGAAAGTCCTGAAGCTGCTCGACCGGTCGGCATAACCGAGAGCAAGGAAACCACCCTGATGTCCTCCACCGCCGAATCCACCCTCCTCTATCAAGGCGAAGACCTGGAGCCCCTGCTCGCCTGCGCCGCCGCCCTCGCCCGCCGCAAGGGCTGGCGCATCACCCGCCAGACCGAGCGCGGCCTCGACTGCACCATCCCGATGAGCTGGCGGTCCTGGGGATTCGGCCTGGGCCTCACCACGGTCATCGAGGCCCTGCCGCACCCCTTCTACGTGGTCGACACGCGAACCCACGAGATCCTGGCCGCGAACGCCGCGGCGATGGAGGGGCGAGACTGGGTCCCCGGCCTGACCTGCCACGAGCTGACACACCACCAGACACTCCCTGCACGGGCGCGGACGATCCCTGCCCGATCGCGGTCGTTCGGGAGAGCAAGCAACCGACGGTGGTCGAGCACGTCCACTACGACCGCGAGGGCCGTGCCGGCATCTTCGAGGTGCACGGCTACCCGATCCTGGATGAGCGCGGCGAGGTGACTCGGATGATCGAGTACTCGGTCGACATCACCGCCCGCCGCCAGGCGGAGCTGGAGCTGGCCGACAGCGAGAAGCGCTTCCGCTGCCTGATGGAGAAGGGACCGAGCGGGATCGTGGTGATCGGGCCGGGCGGGATCATCCAGAGCGTCAACGAGCAGCTCGAGCGCCTGTTCGGCTACGACCGCGAGGAGCTCATCGGCCAGGAGATCGAGACCCTGATCCCCGAGCGCTTCCGCGAGGGCCACAAGCTGAAGATCAAGAAGGCCTTCGAGGTGCCCTTCAGCCGCCCGGTCGGCCTGCCGCTGGACCTGCCGGCGCGCCGCAAGGACGGCAGCGAGTTCCCGAGCAACATCGCCGTCAGCTCGGTGAACCGGCAGGGGCAGCTGTTCTACGTCGGCTTCGTCCAGGACGTCAGCGATCGGGTCGAACGGGAGCGGCAGCTGCGCGAGGCGATGGAGGCGGCCAACCAGGCCAAGGGCGAGTTCCTGGCCAACATGAGCCACGAGATCCGCACGCCGATGAACGGCATCATCGGCATGAACACGCTGCTGCTCGAGACGGTGCTGGACGGTCACCAGCGAGAGTTCGCCGAGATCGTGCAGACCAGCGCCGACTCGCTGCTCGGTCTGATCAACGACATCCTCGACTTCTCCAAGATCGAGGCCGACAAGCTGGTCCTGGACGAGGTCGATTTCCACCTGCGCGACACGGTCGAGCACATCGGCGACGCGGTGGCGCAGACCGCCTTCCGCAAGGGGCTGGAGTTCCTGATCGACGTCGACGAGAGCGCGCCGGCCTGCTTGCGCGGGGACCCCACGCGCCTGCGGCAGGTCATCCTCAACCTGATCACCAACGCGGTGAAGTTCACCGAGGAGGGCGAGATCCTGGTCCGGGTCGAAGCGGAAGAGGATGCGGAACCCGGCACCCTGGTCCGCTTCACCGTGCGCGACACCGGCATCGGCATCCCGCCGGAGAAGCAGCGCGCGGTCTTCGAGCGCTTCGCCCAGGCCGACGGATCGACCACCCGCAAGTACGGCGGCACCGGTCTGGGGCTGGCGATCTCCAAGCGGCTGACCGAGATGATGGGCGGCGAGATGGGGCTCGAGAGCGAGCTGGGGCGCGGCTCCACCTTCTGGTTCACCGCCCGCTTCGATCGCGCCCACGAGGCCGTGCTCCCGCGCGGCCACGCCGAGTTGGACGTCTCTCTGCTCGCCGACAAGCGCATCCTGGTGGTCGACGACAACGCCACCAACTGCCTGATCCTGGTGCGGCTGCTGGAGCCGCTCTGCCGGCAGGTCGACACCGCCGAGGACGGGCGGGCCGGCCTGCGCATGCTCAACCAGGCCCGGAACCAGGGCGAGGGGTACGACGTCATCCTGCTCGACATGATGATGCCCGGCATGGACGGCATGGAGATGGCCGAGGTCATCCACGAGCACGGCCTGGCCGATGACGCCATGCTCATGTTCCTGTCCTCGGCGGACCGGACTCGCTCAGTCGACGAGCTCGAGGCCCTGGGCGTGCGCCGCTCGCTGCTGAAGCCGCTCAAGCTCCACCAGCTGCTCCAGGTCCTGTGCCAGGAACTCGACCCGCAGGCGGTCGAGGCGGCGCAGGCGGAGCGGCGCAGCAAGCCGAGCCTGCCGCCGCTCAAGGTGTTGGTGGCGGAAGACAACCTGGTCAACCAGAAGCTGGCGACCAGGATCCTCGAGAACGCCGGCCTGGTGCCGGTCGTGGTCGCCGACGGCCGCCAAGCGGTCGAAGCCTCGGCCGCCGAGCGCTATGACCTGATCCTGATGGACCTGCAGATGCCGGTCCTTGGCGGGCTGGACGCCGCGCGCGAGATCCGCGAGCGCGAACGGAGCTCCGGCGAGCACGTGCCGATCATCGCGCTGACCGCGAACGCCATGAGCGGCGATCGGGAGAAGTGCCTGGAGGCGGGGATGGACAGCTACGTGTCGAAGCCGATCCGCCAGGACGAGCTGCTGCAGCGGATCCTGGAGCAGACCCAGCCGTCCGGCTCGGAGAGCGGCGCGTAGAATCAGCCCCTGCCATGTCCACGCAGCTCTTCCCGCAGAACATCATTGCGGTCATCTGGGACTTCGACAAGACCTTGATCCCGGGTTACATGCAGGAGCCGCTGTTCCGCCACTACGGCGTCGACGGCGCCGAGTTCTGGCGCGAGGTGAACCAGCTGCCGCAGGCCTACCGCGACCGCGGCGCCGAGATCGTGGCCCGCGACACGATCTACCTCAACCACATCCTGAGCTATGTCCGGGCGGGGAAATTCCCGGGGCTCACCAACAAGCTGCTGCGCGAGTTCGGCGCCGAGCTGGGCTTCTACGAGGGCGTGCCCGAGGTCTTCGAGCGCATGAAGGCGCAGGTGCTGGAGAAGCCCGAGTACCTCAAGCGCGAGATCGCGGTCGAGCACTACGTGGTCAGCACCGGGCTGCGGCAGATGATCCTCGGCAGCTCGATCGCGCCGCACCTGGACGAGGTCTGGGCCTGCGACTTCGTCGAGGGCGTGCCGGGGCCGGGCTTCCTCGCCGACGAGCGCCAGACCAGCTTCATCAGCAAGGCGGGACCCGAGATCAGCGACGTGGCCTACGCGATCGACAACACCACCAAGACGCGGGCCGTGTTCGAGATCAACAAGGGCAGCAACAAGAACCCCGAGATCCACGTCAACGCGGCGATCGCCGAGGAGCTGCGGCGGATCCCCTTCCACAACATGATCTACATCGCCGACGGGCCCAGCGACGTGCCGGTTTTCTCGGTCGTCAACCGGAGCGGCGGCAAGACCTTCGCCGTCTACAAGGCCGGCAGCGAGGCGGAGTTCGAGCAGGTCAACGGGCTGCAGCGCCACGGGCGCATCCAGGCCTTCGGCGAGGCCGATTACTCCCCGCACAGTCACACCTCGATGTGGCTGCGGACCGCGGTGCGGCAGATCGCCGACAACATCGTCGAGCGGCACCGGCGGGCGGTGGCGGACCGCACCGGTCGCGCGCCGACCCACATCGAGGACTGAGCGGGGGCGGCGGGTCCGGCGCAGGCGGCGGACCTAGGCCAGCCGCCGGTGCGCGGCCTGGATCCGCGCCGCGGTCGGGTCCGGCACGCCGGCCGCGTGCGCGAATTCCAGCCAGCGCGCCACCCCCTCCTCCACCTCGGCCAGGATCTCGAGCGCGCGGCCGCGCTTGAGCGTGATTGCCTCGCCGCAGGCGTGGAAGTCGCCGCGGGTGGGGCCGTCGCGCTGGCGGTTGGGCCTCATCTGGGTGCGGGTG
>CAZXTO010000029.1:0-17110 GCA_964643675.1 uncultured Planctomycetales bacterium | reverse complement strand
GTGGCGGGCGGTGGCGGCGGTGGGCGGGGTGATGGCCCTGGTTGTCGTCACCTCCCTGTGGCAACGCACCGATCACTACCTGCGGGATGCATTGGTGGCGGCCCAGTACGCTGGCGCCTTCGTCGATCTGCTCGACCCGGAGCGTGAGGCGAGCCAGCGGCAGGAGTCCTACGAAGACCTCGTGGCCCTGGGGCGGCTGGCGGAATCCCGATTCTCCGCCTACCCGGAGGCTCAGCTGGACATCCTTCTGGACGTCGGCCGCGGGCTCCGCTGGGTGGAGCGATTCCCGGAGGCGATCCCCTTTCTTCGCAGGGCAAGCCAACTCGCGGCGGGCTCCTTCGGGGAGTCATCGGAACGAGCCCTGGAGGCTTCCCTCCAACTGGCTTGGTGCCTGGGTCGAAACGAGCAACACGAGGAGGCGCGGCTGGTCCTGGGCAACCTCCTCGAGCTCGAGAACGGCCGCTTCCCCTCGATCCGTGCCGGAGCACTCAATCGTCTGGGCCAAGCCTGGTGGGAAATGGCCAATGATCTCTTGGAGATGGAGGAGGACGAGACACCCGCCCGCGAGCAGGCGGGCAATTACTGGATGGCTTGTCGCGAGCTCCTCTTGACCTCGAACCAGAAGGTCCCTTCCATCGAAGCCTTGAATGAACTCAATCTCGGCACCTTCTGGTCGACTTGGGCCTGGACCCCGGAATACAGCGAGCGCGCAAGGAGTCATCTGAAGCGTGCCGAGAGCATCCTCGCCCAGGGATTCGGCCCCTTCCATCCGGAGCTCGTCTACGTGCACAAGGCGAGATCGGACCTGGAAGGCAATCTCGGCAACCACGAAGAGGGGATCGATAACATCCTCCAGGCTTGGCGCTTGAACCGACGCCTATTCGGTGACGACCACCCACACACCGTGGAGCTCTGGGACTACTATCTTCGCCTGACGGAGAAGGCTGGCTACAGCGGAGAAGAGGCAGAAGGAAGAGCGAGGGACTGAGCCCCTTCGGGAAGGGAAGCTCGGCGCGGCTCCATCCCCGTCACCGTGCTGCTGAGGGACTTGGGCGGCCCGGGACCTCCGAGGTTTTCGTCACAGGCCGCTCCCGGTGGCTCTCCCTGTTGGGACAACCTGTCCAATCGGACCCGAACGCCGCCCTGATCCCGATCGATTCCATCATGAGACTTGCCCTGATCCTCAGCTTCTCCCTCTTCGCGCCGCTCCACGCTCAACAACCGAATGGCGCGATCGAACTCGACGGTGCGACCGCCTATGGCGAGGTACCGGTTGCGTGGGCACCGCTCCAGAACTCCACCTGGGAGTGCTGGATTCGCCTGCCGCAATACGATCCGGCCCTCGACTACGCCGCTCCTGCCCTGTGGCGCTGGGGTTGGCACGATACCGGTGCTCCAGTGCTGAATGCGGCCACCGGGGATGCCACCGGAATCCACCCCTATTACACCGCGTGGACGGGAGCGGGCACGATCCTCCCCGGGCGCTGGTACCACATGGCGACGGTGTCCTACGGCGAAGCCTGCCCCTCCTGGGATCTCTACCTGGATGGCAAACTGGTCCTCTCATCTGGGCCGGGCAGTTCCGTGCCGGGTTCGACCTGGAGCCTCTGTCTGGGGGCCATCAACTACCTCGGTTGGCGGGGTTTCCTCGCCGCCCAGATCGACGAAGCACGGATCTCCACTGTCCGACGCTACACAGCCGACTTCGTGCCGGAGCGTTACCTCCAATCGGACCCCGACACCTACGGGCTCTGGCACTTCGATGAGGGGGCGGGCTCCGTCGCCCAGGACGCCTCGGGAAACGGACGACACTTCAATCTCCACGGAGGCTTCTCCTGGGTACCCGGTCCGGATCCGGACACCGACGGAGACGGGCTGTCCGATGCCGAGGAGACCACTCGTGGCACGGACCCGATGGACCAGGACAGCGACGACGACGGGCTGTCCGACGGTGAAGAGGTCCTCCAGCCTCGGCCCGACATGCGCTGGGTCGAGTCGCCCGTGGACGGCCACTGGTATCGCCTGACCGTCGAGAACACCGGCTACTGGGAGGGCGAGGACCTCGCCGCGGCGCAGGGCGGCCATCTGGCCACGGTCCGCAGCCAGGCCCAGAACGACTGGCTCTACGACACCTTCTCGAACAACTTCTTCCCGCAGGGGATGTGGATCGGCCTGAACGACGAGGCGCTCGAGGGGGTCTTCGCGTGGACCTCTGGCGAGCCGGTCACGTTCCTGAATTGGGCCGCCGGCAACCCGAACGGCGGCAGTATCGAGAACTCCGTGGCGCTGAACGGCCCTGGCACGAACGAGGCGCGGCTCTGGCGCGACCACGCGGACCACGGCCAGTTCGGCGCCCTGCTGGAACTGCCGCCCGGGCAGCGGCCGGAGGCCACGCTCGACCCGCTGGACCCGGACAGCGACGGCGACGGCCTCCAGGACGGCATGGAACTCGGCCTGACCGCCGGCTGGCCCGGCGACCCGGGCAACGGGATCGCCGGCACCGACCCCGGCGTTTTCGTGCCCGACGCCGATCCGGGCACGACCACCGATCCGCTCGATCGGGACAGCGATGACGACGGGCTGCTCGACCACCGGGAGGACCTCGACCTGGACGGCGCGGTCGGCCCCGGCGAGACCGACCCGCTCACCGCCGACACCGACGGCGACGGCGTGCAGGACGGTACCGAGGCCGGCAAGCTCCACGCCACCGGCGACACCCTGACCCACGTCTTCGTCCCCGACGCCGATCCGCTCACGACCACCGATCCGCTGCTCGCCGACAGCGACGGCGGCGGGCTGGCGGACGGCCAGGAGGACCTGGACGGGAACGGCGCGGTCGACCTTCCCGGCGAACTCGATCCGAACGACCCCGGCGACGACCGCATCGTCCTGACGGTTCCGCCGCTGGTGGCCGGGCAGTTCGTCACGCTGGTCGCGGACGGCGTGCGCCAGGACTCGAAGACCTGGTTCTGCTACTCACTGACCGGCGCCGGGCCCTACGTACACCCGACCTACGGCTTCACCCTCGACCTGAGCCTGCCGATCACGCGACTCGGCCCGATCCCGGCCCTCACCGCCGGCTCGGTCAGCGCCGGGGTCACGATTCCGGCGACGGTGCCCCCCGGCGTGCCGGTCTGGCTCCAGGCGCTGGAGGGCTGGGGCAGGCCGATCGGCTCCTTCCGCGTGTCGAACCTGGTCGCCACGGCGATTCAGTAGGACCACGACCTCCCGCCACGGCCGGGCCGCCACCCTGAGGCGGCCCGGCCCTTCGTGTCGGCCTTGCCACCAGAACCCCACCGGCGGACCACGACCACCCACAGACGCGCCCGCCTTGCCTTGCATTCGATGACCGCCCCCCCTGATCGCCAACACCGACTTCGCCTGCTTCACCTTCCTGGCCGAACGTGCGGCACGGGAGGGCGGGAGCGTCGACGAGGTCAACCATGCCCCCCCGGAGTCCTCGAATGGCACCACCGGCGGATCTGGAAGGGCTAGCCTGCCCTGGCCATGCCCCAGCCCCCCACCCTCCGCGTCCGCGCCGACCTCGACCACCTGGAGCCGCCGGTCTGGCGCCGCTTCCTGGTCTCGGCGGACGCCAGCCTGGCCGACCTCCACGAGCTGCTCCAGGGGGCCTTTGGCTGGCAGGACTGCCACCTGCACGAGTTCCGGCAGGGCGCCCGCCGGTTCGCCATGCGCGGCGGGCCCGACGATCTCCCGGGCGAGGACGAGGCCGCCGTCACCGTCGGCGAGCTCCTCCACCGCCCCGGCGACCTCCTGGAGTACCGCTACGACTTCGGCGACGACTGGGGCCACAGCCTGAAGCTGGAGGCCGTCCTCCCGCCCGAGGACGACCGCCGCGCCCTGCCGCGCGTCATCGGCGGCGCCTGCGCCTGTCCGCCGGAGGACTGCGGCGGCCCGCCCGGCTTCCACGCCTTCCAGCTCGAGCCGGCGCTCGGCGGTCCCGGCCCCACCGTCTTCGACCCGCGCGCCTTCGACCTCGCCGAGGCCGACGCCCGCGTCGCCTGGCTGCGCGGCGACCCCGCGCACCGGAGGGAAGCCTCGCTCCGCTCCGCGACCACCCCCGACCTGCCCCCCGCCCTCGAGGACGCAACCTGGAGCCCGCTCGAGGAGCAGCTCGGCTGGCGGCGGCTGGAGGACCTGCTCGCCGCTCCGGAGTGGCGCGAGGCGGCCGAGGAGGTGCGCGTGGTCTTCGACCTCGCCCTCTCCGGGAGCGCCGACCCCGCCCAGCGGGCCGCGCTGCTCGAGGACACCGAGGTCGCCCGCCTCCGGGCCGACTTCCTCGCCTGCGACCTGCTGCGCGAGCAGGAGCCCGAGGCCGTCATCCCGGCCCTGCTGGAGTCGCCGCAGGGCCGCGACCTCCCCGCCGGCTGCCTCCGCTTCCTCACCGCCCTGCTCGACACCTACCTCGGCCTCTACGAGATCGACGAGGTCCATCCCGATGGCAGTCTCCTGCTCTTCGACTGGGCGACGACGGAGCCGCTCGAGGCCTCGCCGCCCGCCCCCGGCTTCGCCGGCCGGCCCGGGGAGCTCCTGATCAGCCGCCTGCTGCCCGGCCGCGACGGCCTGCCGCGCCTGCGCGGGGCCCTGCTCGCCCCCTTCGACGAGGACGCCACCAGTGCCTTCGTCCTCGAGCTGGCGCAGGGCTGCCTCGCCGCCGGCGGCGACGCCGACGACCCGGTCCAGCTGTTGAAGCCCAGCGCGCCGCTGCTGCTGGTGCACTGGGCCCGGCTCGCCCACGGCCACCAGGCCCGGCTGCCGCTCGCGCTCCGGCCCGGCGAGGACTGGGAGCCCGGCCTGGGCGAGTACCTGCTGCCGCCGGAGCTGGACGAGGACGAGCTCGCCGAGCGGCTGGACGCGCACGCCGCCTTCGGCGCCCTGGACGAGGACCTCTGGTTCCTGGCCCCGGGCGCCGCGGCCGACCGGGAGGCCGGGCTCCCCCGCGGCGTCGAAGGCTGGGTCAAGCTCGAGGAAGGCTGCGTCTTCCTCTTCGCCGGCGGCCGCCTGGCCATGCAGCGCCTGCGCCGGGCCCTGAAGCGGGCGGCGGGGCCGGGCCTGCGGCACCACGCCACGCGCTACGACCCGGCGCTCGAGCTGCCGGTGTCCCGGGAGGACGACGCGGCGGCGGAGTGAGGAGGGCAGGGGACTCCACCCGTTGCCGGCGGCTCACTCCCGCCACTCCTCCCCCGTCATCACCCGGCGCATGAATTCATCGAACAGCGGCACCGTGAATCCGGTGTCCCCGTGGAACGGGCTCCAGATCATGCCCTTGAGGATCAGCTTGCTGCGCGTCGGCGCCAGGCTGGTCACGGGACGCTGCAGGACGTCGGCGATGTCGCCGCTGCGGTGCGGGCCCGCACCCAGCTCGGCCATGGCGCGCAGGTAGCGCTTCTCGGACGGCGTGAGGCGGTCGAAGCGCACGCGGAAGAAGCTCTCGTCGAGCGCGGCCACCGCGGTGAGACTGGCTTGCTCGACGTCGGCGGCCGTGATCGGGGATGAAGCCGCCACGTCCCAGCTGTGCTTGCCCCACTCCTGCAGGAAGTAGGCATACCCGAAGGTGCGCTCGAGGATCGCATCGAGCGCCGCGTCCTCGATCGCGGCGCCCTCGTCCTCCACCGGCACGCGCAGCGCGCGGCGCGCGGCCTCCGGCCCCAGCGGCCCGATCTCGGGAAACTCGAACAGGCGCTCCGCATAGGACTTCGCCCGGCCCATGTGCCCGCGCAGCAGCGGCAGCCCCGCCCCCACCAGCACCACCGGCAGCTGGCGCTGGCTGGCGCGGTGCAGCGCGGTGATCAATGCCGCGAGCTGCTCCTCGGGCACGTACTGCAGCTCGTCGACGAACATCGCCAGCGCCGTCCCCGCGCCCTGCGCCGCCTCCCCCGCCGCCTCCAGCAGCGCCTGCAGGTCGTGCTCGAGGTCGCCATTGTCGGCCAGCCCCGGTACCGGCGGGAAGTCGAAGCCGACCTCGACGTCGGCGTACTTCGCCTTCATCGAACCGGCGAAGCCGGCCAGCGCCTGCAGCGCGCGCTTGGCGAGGTTCTTGGCCTTCTCGTGCCGCGACAGCCGCAGCAGCGCCTGGCGCAGCTCGGGCGCGAGGATCGCCGGCAGGCTGCGCTGCTCCGGCGCCTCGATGCGAAGGGTCTGGATGCCGGCGGCCTCGGCGTCCATGCGCATGCGGTCGAGCAGCACGGTCTTGCCCACCCCGCGCAGGCCGACCATCAGCACGCTCTTGGCCGGCTTGCCGCGTCGCACGCGCTCGAGCGCGATGCGCACCGACTCGCGCAGGGCGTCGCGGCCGGCGAACTCGGGCGGCGGGGTGCCGGCGCCCGGCGCGAAGGGGTTGGTGACGCGGTCCATGAGCTGATTCTATCGAGTTTTGCGGTCTTATCTCATGAAGATAAACTCGCTAAATCCGCTTGAATTTCTGCTGATCAGGCACGGAATGGCCTTCTGGGCGTCTCAGCAGCCGCCGCCTGACCTGCAATTTCCTTCCTTCTCGTTTCAGGACGAGCCATCGCTCGCCACCTCCGCCCCTCTTCCGCACCCTCTCCCTTTTCGCCCACGACGCCCCCACCCTGGCAGGAAGCCTGGCGCTGCCGACGGCGATCGGCCTCATGGCGCACTTCGCGGCGGCGACCGACGAATCCGGACCGCTGACCGGCCGGATGAGCTCGGCGCTGCGCGACCTGGCGATCACGCCCTGAACCTGGCCGCTACGGCACCACCTCCAACGGCACCGACAGGCTCGCATACCGGTACAGCATCCCCCCCGGCTGGCACACCACCGCCAGATGGAACCGGGTGCCGATCAGCGACGAGCTCAGCGCACCGGGCGGCACCGTCAGGTCGACCGTCCCGGCGGCGTTCGCGTCCAGCACCCCGGTCGGGCCCTGGATCACGCTCGGGTAGGAGCCGAGGAAGGTCTGGGCCAGCCAGGGATCCAGCGTCAGGAGGACCACGACTCCATTCGGCAAGGAGGTCGGCTCGATCCCCGCGGCGCTCACCAGCAGCTGGTAGACGTCCCCCGCAGCATCCATGGGGAACTGCAGCCCGTACTGGATCGACGCCCCACCGGACACGGACATCACGAGGCTCGACGGATGCAGGAAGGGGTCGAGACCGTGGACCGAGACCTGGCCCGCCCAATTGTTCGACCCTGGGTCCCCCGCCAGCACGTCGGGCGTGCCGTCGCCGGTGGCGTCCAGGCCGGCGGCCAGCTGGTAGCCGAAGTACCAGGAGTGAGCCGCAGGTGCGGAGACCGCGGCGAGGCGGAGGCCGTCGGCGCCGGAGATCACATCCAGCACGGGGGCCCCGGCGGTTGCATCGAAGCGCTTGACCACCGTCTCCGGGATGCCGTCCCGGTCGTAGTCAGCCGGATCGGGGACCGAGTTGCCGAGGCTCAAGCCGTCTCCCACCGGCACCACGTAGCTGCGCAGCAGGTGGCCGTAGGCGCCGGAGAAGAAGTTCACGGCCTGCGGGCCGAAGTCGAGGACCGCGAGTTCGTCGACGCCGTCGCCGTCGAGGTCCCCGGCGGGCCCCGCGAGCTGGCCGAAGCTGATCGACGAGGCCGTGCCCTCGATGAGGAGCAACCGCGGACCGAGCACCGGGCCGCCGCGGTAGACCGCGACCGCGCCGTCTCCGGAGTACCCGGCGTACCCCGGAAGGCCGACCATGATCTCGTCGACGCCGTCGCCGTCGGTATCCGGCAGGAAGCGGGCCGAGCAACCGAGCATCTCCCGAGAGGCGCCCCAGAGGTCGTAGAGGATGCTGCCGTCAGCGCCGGAGACCACCACCAGATGACCGTTGCTGACCTGGCCCGACAGGTTGGCGTAGGGTTCGCCGACCAGCAGGTCGGGCACACCGTCGCCGTCCATGTCGCTGCCGCCGTCGACGAAGGCGCCGTTGCGAGCGCCGACACTGCCGCTCCGCCACAGCGAGGCTCCGGTGGCGCCGGAGCAGGCGTTGAGGGTGCCCGCCACGGCGTCCTCGCCGACCACGTAGTCGCCGACGCCGTCGCCATCGAGGTCTCCGGCGTCGCAGGAGACGTATCCCAGCGAGTCGAGCGAGGCGGCGCCGTCGTGGCTGCGGATCAGGCTCCCGTCCCGGCCGGAGTGCACCCACAGGGTGCCGGCGTAGGCGAGGCCCCCCGGGCTGGCGCCGGGGGCACCGGCGACCCAGTCGGCGCAGCGGTCACCGTCGAGGTCGCCGACGAAACCGAGGGAGATGCCGAAGCTCTCCAAGGGGCCGCCGGCCGGCAGGACCTGGTATTCGATCCAATCGCCCCCCTGGGCCAGGGCGGGAGCGCACAGGAGGAGGGCGGGGAGAAGGAAGGGAGGGAGGGGCGACATGGAAAAGGGGTGGATCCGAGGGGAATCCAAACTACCCGATTCCCGCTGGAGCGGGGTGGCCGCCCCTACTCCAGCGCGCCCAGCTCCTTGAGCAGCTCCGCCGCCTCCGGGCTGGCCGCCGCCAACTCCTGCAGGATCACCGGGCGGACCTCGCCCAAGGCCTCGCTCAGCTCCTGGATCTCGTGCCGGTGCAGCACGATGGAGTCGATCAGCTTGGCCGCCTGGTCGTACTGCTGGGCGAACTCGAGCGCGCGCGGGCTCAGGCCCGGCGCGGCGGCCGCTCCGCTCGCGCTCGCGGCGCCCGAGGCCGGAGCCGCCCCGGCAGCTCCGCCGCCAGCGGCCTGGCGCAGCTTCCGCTTCGGCTTGGCCACGCCTTTCTCGGCCTTCTGGGCCCGGCCGAACAGGGCCCTCGAGACCTTGAAGGGGCCCCCATCGAGGTGCTCGGCGTCCTGCTCGGCGTGGATCTTCCACTGATCGAGCAGCACCTTGCCGTCGGCGTCGAGCGGCACCTTGCCGTTCTTCACGCACCAGATCGCGTAGAGCTCGTTGTCGGTGTAGCCGGGGTAGTCGGCGCGCAGGCCGGCCAGGGTCTTGTCGGCCTGCTTGGAGCTCCAGGCTTGGGCGAGGGAAGCGGTCATCGAGGACGAATGGCAGAACGGGTGAACGCGGTCGGATGGCTTCGGCGCAGCGCCGGAGCCGCTCAGTTTAGCTGCGCGACCTCCGGCCGCGCCCTGGTCCCGCCTCGGGGGCCTGAATCGCCCCCAACCCCCTCTGCCTCCCCCGCGTATCCTGGAGACCCATGTCCTGGCTCCTCGCCCCGCTCCTGCTCGCCGCCGCCCAGCTCCCGGGCGACGAGGACCTGGTCGCGCGCTACGGCGACCGGCTGACGGTCGAGGCCCGCGTTTACCAGATCGCCGGCCCCTCGGTGGTCAGCGTGGACGTGTTCGGCAGCGTGCGCCGCTTCGGCCTGGTGCGGCCCGAGAGCCTGCGCAGCCCGATCGGCCAGGGGACCGGGGTGGTGATCGACCCCTCCGGCCTGGTGATCACCAACGCCCACGTGGCGGCCCCGATGGAGCCTGGCCTGGACCCGGCCAGCGTCGAGATCGAGCTCGCCTTCGGCAGCGACTTCAGCGGCGGCCGCTACCCGGCCACGGTGCTCAACATCGACCGCGAGTGGGACCTGGCGCTGCTGCGGATCGAAGCGGACGGCCCCTTCCGCGCCATCCCGATCGAGGACAGCGGTGAGCTGCTGATCGGCGAGAAGGTGATCACCATCGGCACGCCCTACGGCAACGAGCACTCGATCACCAGCGGCATCCTGTCCGGCAAGCGCCGCGACGTCGCCGTGCGCACCCCCGA
Organism: uncultured Planctomycetales bacterium; assembly: GCA_964643675.1. Taxonomy (GTDB): domain Bacteria; phylum Planctomycetota; class UBA1135; order UBA1135; family UBA1135; genus J029. Next base: position 7,385 of record CAZXTO010000029.1, on the reverse strand, counting down.
CGGCGGCCGCGCGACCCTCACCGGCCTGATCCAGACCGACGCCGCCATCAACCCCGGCAACTCCGGCGGTCCGCTGCTCAATGCCTACGGCCAGCTGATCGGCATCAATTCCGCCACCTTGATCGCCGCCGACGGCATCGGCTACGCGATCCCGGTCGACCGCGTCCGCGAGATCCTCGGCGAGCGCCTGCTCGACGCCGACCGCTCGACGCGCTTCTGGGCCGGCATGCAGGTCCAGGCCAACGGCGAGGGCCTGATCGTGACCAGCCTGCACCCGCGCGGCCCCGCCACCCTGGCCGGTCTGAACCCCGGAGACCGGATCCTCGAGATCGACGGCGCCGAGGTGGCCTCGATGCGCGACTACGCCGGCCGGCTGCTCGGACACGAGTCCGGCGACCGGGTGCCGCTCAAGGTCCGCGACCAGGGCGGCCGCATCAAGGCCGTGACCCTCCAGCTGCTCGGCCCCGAGTACCGCGAGACCTTCGGCCTGCTGGGCTTCAACGCCCGGCCCGACCGCATCTCCTACCGGCGCGGCTGGCAGAACCGGGTGATGCAAGTGGTGCGCCTGACTGAGGTCTACCGCGACACCGCCGCCGAGCGGCTCGGGCTGCGGGCCGGGGACATCATCGTGGCGGTGCGGACCACGGTCGAGAACAGCGATGACGGCTGGGTGCCGGTGCGGAGCATGGCCGAGCTGGTCAGCCTGGTGCGGGGCCCGGACTTCAAGCTGGATGAGGACAACATCTGGATCCTGCGCGAAGAGGAGAGCTTCAAGGGGAGGCTGGTCTTCGATGACCCCGATGTCGCGCTGCGCTACCGAGAGGGCTAGTAGAGTCCGGCCCCCTTCATTGGACACGTTCGAAGACGCGCCAACGGAGCAGCTCGCTCCTGCTCCAACGCCTGCACTCCACACCAGCGGACATCGCGGGAGTGGTCTCCGGCGCCGCGTTGGTCACGCCGCGGATGTAGTTCCGGTAGACCGCCCAGATCCACAGGTGATTCTCCAGGAACCACCGCCGCTTCGACGCCGCCCAACTGCGCCGCACCAGGCGCGAGATGCCGTCGCGCATCATCGCCAAGGTGTGGTTGATGGGGAAGAGCACGTTGCGGTAGTCGCGGACTCGCTTCGAGCTCTCGCGGACGTGGCTGCCCAGGCGATCGCCGAAGAGCTTCCTCGCCAGAGATCGGTAGCTCGCCTTGCGGTCGGTCTGGAGGTGAAGGAGGGCGCGACTTGGGAGCACGCTCCGGAGGATGGACAGGGTACGCTTCACCGCCTCCCGGGAGCCGCTGCGACGCCGGCCGCGCTCCTGCTCGAGTCGTTCCTTTTTCTTCCGTTTCTGCGGCGAGAGGCCTCCTCGGGCCGGCAACGGCGCGGTGTCGACGTGGAGCACGAAGTAGCTGCGACGCTCGATCAGGACCGGCACCGTGACCGGCATGAGGCGTCGATCCGTCTCGAAGGTCTCCAGCTCATCGAGTTGGAAGGTACCCCGGAGGCCACCGCGGGCGCACGCGTTGTCCATCCTTCGTCGGTGGAAAGCCCTCGCGTGGCTGGCGAGGAGGAGCAAGCGGTGCTCGACCAGGCGGCGCCTGCAACCGACCACACGGGTGATCTGGCGCATGGTCGTTTTCGACACCAGGAGTTCGAACACCCACCTCGTCAGATGCGGCTTGTGCAGCCGATAATCCAGCCGGAAGGTCTGGATGGAGAATCGCCGCCCGCAGGCGCGGCAGAGGAAACGCTGCACCTTGCGGCCGTCCACGTCCCGGCGGAAGAACCCCGCGCGGCAGCAGCGGAAACGGGTCTCCCCAACGCGGCTGGGGCAAGGATCGAATGGACAGAAAGCGGGTACGAAACGAGGCATGGGATCCTCCGGGCGGGCCTGATGAGGCCGGGCACCCGGAAGACGTTCAGGCCGGCGCAGGGTTACGCGTTCGCCGGCAGATCGTGACCAATGAAAGGGGCCAGATTCAGCGCTCGTCCCGCCCGAGCCAGGCAGCGTAACGCGCCAACCCATCCACCACCAAGGTGCTGGGGTCGTACCCCAGCTGCGCCTTGGCCCGCGACACGTCGGCGAAGGTGATCGTGACATCCCCCGGCTGCAGCGGCTTCTGGTCGATCACCGGCTCCACCCCGATGGCCTCGCCGATCTGCTGGATCAGGTCCTTGAGCGAGGTCGTGCGCGACTCCCCCAGGTTGTAGATCTCGTAGCCCTGGCAGCGCTCCATCGAGCGCACCACGCCGTCGATGATGTCGTCGATGTAGGTGTAGTCCCGTGCGGTGCTGCCGTCGCCGAACATCGGGATCGGCTGGCCCTCCTGCATCAGGCGGGCGAACTTGGCGATCGCCATCTCGGGCCGCTGGCGCGGGCCGTACACGGTGAAAAAGCGCAGGCTGACCGTGTCGATGCCGTAGAGGTGGTGGTAGGTGTAGCACAGCACCTCGCCGGCCTTCTTGCTGGCGGCGTAGGGCGAGACGGGCCGCGAGTTCTCGTCGCCCTCGGCGAAGGGGGTGTCGGTCAGGCCGCCGTAGACGCTCGAGGAGCTGGCGTTGACGAAGCGGATCTTGGGGTCGACCTCGCGCACGGCGTCGAGCAGCGACAGGGTGCCCTGGACGTTGACGTCGTAGTAGAGCTCGGGCTGCTCGAGCGAGGGCCGTACGCCTGCGCGCGCGGCCAGGTGCATGATGACGTCGAAGCCGCCCTCGGCGACCAGCGCGCGCATCGCGGCGCGGTCGCGGATGTCCTGTTCGACGATGCGGTAGCGCTCGCTGGCCGAGGCCTTGCGGATGTTCTCGCGCTTCAGCGCCGGGTCGTAGAAGTCGTCGAAGATGTCGACCCCGGTGACCTCGGCGCCCATCGCCAGGCAGCGCTCGGCCAGGTGGGAGCCGATGAAGCCGGCGGCGCCGGTGATCATCACCTTCGAGAAGGGGCGGGGGGCGATCTCGCTCATCTCACTCCACGGTCACGGACTTGGCCAGGTTGCGCGGCTGGTCGATCTCGCGGCCGAGCCGCAGCGCGACCTCGTAGGAGAGCTGCTGCAGCGGCACCACGTTGACCAGCGGCGACAGCAGCTCGGGCACCTCAGGAACCGGCAGCACGGCGTCGGCCAGGGCCGCGACGCGCTCGTCGCCTTGCACCGCGACCGCGATCACCTTGCCGTCGCGCGCCTTCACCTCCTCGATGTTGGACAGCATCTTCTCGTAGGTGCGGCCCGGCGTGGCGATCGCGATCACCGGGAACTCGGGCGAGATCAGGGCGATCGGGCCGTGCTTCATCTCCCCCGCCGGGTAACCCTCGGCGTGGATGTAGCTGATCTCCTTGAGCTTCAGCGCGCCCTCGAGGGCGATGGGGAAGTTCAGGCTGCGGCCCAGGAACAGACAGCTGTCGACCGGCTCGAGGATGCCGGCGGCCTTCTCGACCGCGGCCCGCTCCTCGGCGCCGAACAGCACGTCGAGCTTCGGGCGCAGGTGGCGCAGGTCGTCGAGGTAGCCGCGGCCGGCGGCGGCGTCGAGCACGCCGCGGGCGCGGCCGACCCGCACCGCCAACAGGTAGAGCGCGGTCACCTGGCCGAAGAAGGCCTTGGTCGAGGCCACCCCGACCTCGGGGCCGCAGTGGGTCAGCACGACGTGGTCGGCCTCGCGGTCGAGGGTCGAGCCGCGGACGTTGCAAACGCCCAGGACCTGGCCGCCGCGGGCCTGGACCTCGCGCATGGCGCGCAGGCTGTCGGCGGTCTCGCCGGACTGCGAGATCACCACCGTCAGCGCGTCGGCCTCGGGCAGGCGCGGGCTGTAGAGGAACTCGCTGGCGTTGAGGGTGTCGCCCGGCAGCGCCGCCAGCTCCTCCAGCATCTGCTTGCCGAGCACGGCGGAGTGGAAGCTGGTGCCCATCGCCATGAAGCGCAGGCGGTGGAAGGCGGCCAGCTCCTCGTCGGCCAGGGCGAAGCTGTCCTCGAAGTCGACGTCGCCCTCGGCGTCGCGCAGGCGCTCGAAGGCGGTCCGGGCCAGCACGTCGGGCTGCTCCTCGATCTCCTTGAGCATGAAGTGCGGGTAGCCGCCCTTCTGGGCCTGCTCCGGCGTCCAGTCGCAGCGGGTCAGGGCGCGCTCGACCACGGCGCCGTCGACCCCGTGCACCTCCACGCCCTCGGGCCGCAACACCGCGGTCTCGCCGTTCTCCAGCACCAGGAAGTCGCGCGTCAGGTGCAGCAGGGCCGGCATGTCGGAGGCGGCGAAGTTGACGCCCTCCCCCACCCCGACCACCAGCGGCGAGTCGTGCCGCGCCACCACCAGGGTGCCGGGCTCGTCGGCCGAGGCCACCACCAGCGCGTAGGCGCCGTGCACCTGGTCCACCGCCTTGCGCGTCGCCGCGTGCAGCGAGGCGCCGCCGCGGTGGTAGTGGCTGATCAGGTGGGCGATGACCTCGGAGTCGGTGTCCGAGCTGAAGGCGTGCCCCTGCGCCTGCAGCAGGCCGCGCAGCTCGATGTAGTTCTCGATGATGCCGTTGTGCACCACCACCACGCGCCCCGAGTCGTCGGTGTGCGGGTGGGCGTTGCGGTCGGCCGGCGCGCCGTGGGTCGCCCAGCGGGTGTGGGCGATGGCCTGCGGCGAGGCCGGCAGGGCGTTGCTGGCCAGCTCCTTCTCGAGCTCGGCGATCTTGCCCATCTTGCGCCGCACCTCGATGCCGTCGCCGGTCATCACCGCGACCCCGGCCGAGTCGTAGCCGCGGTACTCCAGGGTCTTCAGTCCGGTGATGGCGTCGCCGACGACGTCGCCGTCGGCCCGGACCGCTGCCACGATGCCGCACATGGCCGCTCAGCCCTGCTTCGCGGTCTGGCCCTGGACCCGCTCCTGGAAGAACGGGATGGTCCGGCGCAGGCCCTCGTCCAGGTCGACCTGCGGCTCCCAATCGAGCAGCGCCTTGGCCTTGGCGATGTCCGGCTGGCGCACCTTGGGATCGTTCTCGGGCAGCGGCCGGCTCTCGATCGGCTGCTCGGTGCCGAGGGTGGCCTGGATCTTGGTCGCGAAGTCCATGATCGTCATCTCGGACGGGTTGCCGATGTTGGTCGGGTAGACCTCGTCCGACTGCATCAGGCGGTAGATGCCCTCGAGCAGGTCGTCGACGTAGCAGAAGCTGCGCGTCTGCGAGCCGTCGCCGAACACCGTCAGCGACTCGCCGCGCAGGGCCTGGCCGATGAAGGCGGGCAGCACCCGGCCGTCGTCCAGCCGCATGCGCGGGCCGTAGGTGTTGAAGATGCGCACGATGCGGGTCTGCAGCCCGTGGTGCCGGTGGTAGCTCATCGTCAGCGCCTCGGCGAAGCGCTTGGCCTCGTCGTAGCAGCCGCGCGGGCCGACCGGGTTGACGTTGCCGTAGTAGTCCTCGGGCTGCGGGTGCACCAGCGGGTCGCCGTAGCACTCCGAGGTCGAGGCGATCAGGAAGCGCGCGCCCTTGGCCAGCGCCAGGCCGAGGCAGTTGTGGGTGCCGAGCGCCCCGACCTTCATGGTCTGGATCGGGATCTTCAGGTAGTCGATCGGCGAGGCCGGCGAGGCGAAGTGATAGACCTCGTCCAGCTCGCCCGGGCAGTGGATGAACTGGGTGACGTCGTGGCGGACGAAGCTGAAGTTCGGGTCGTCGTGCAGGTGCGCGAGGTTGCGCTGGTCGCCGGTGATCAGGTTGTCCATGCCGACGACCTCGTAGCCGAGGCCGAGCAGCTTGTCGCAGAGGTGGGAACCGAGGAAGCCGGCGGCGCCGGTGACGAGTGCGCGAGGCATGAATCAGGACTCCAGGAAGCGCTCCATGAAGCCGGTGTCGACCGAGCCGTTGACGAAGTCGGCGTGCTCCAGGATCTGGCGGTGCAGAGGGGTGGTGTTCTTGAGGCCGGGCCCTTCGACCCGGATCTCGGCGAGGGCGCGGCGGCCGATGCGGATCGCCTCCTCGCGGTCGGCGCCGTGCACGATCAGCTTGGCGACCATCGAGTCGTACCAGCGCGGGATGGTGCAGCCCGCCGCCAGGTAGGTGTCCAGGCGAACGCCGCGGCCGCCGGGCATCACCAGGCGCTCGATCTTCCCCGGCGTGGGCGCGAAGTTCATGTCCGGGTTCTCGGCGTTGATCCGGAACTCGATCGCGTGGCCGGTCAGGCGCAGGTCCTCCTGCTTGATGGTCAGCGGCTCGCCAGCGGCGATGCGCAGCTGCCACTGCACCAGGTCCACCCCGCTCACCATCTCGGTGACGCAGTGCTCGACCTGGATGCGGGCGTTGAGCTCCATGAAGTAGTACTCGCCGTGCTTGTCGAGCAGGAACTCGACCGTGCCGGCGTTGCGGTAGCCGGCGGCCTGGCAGAAGGCCACCGCCGAGGCGCCCATGCGCTGGCGCAGCTCATCGTCGAGGGCCGGCGACGGCGACTCCTCGATCAGCTTCTGGTGGCGGCGCTGGATCGAGCAGTCGCGCTCACCGAGGTGGATGACGTGGCCGTCCGGCCCCGCCAGGACCTGGATCTCGACGTGGCGCGGGTTCTCGACGAACTTCTCGATGTAGACGTCGGGGTTCGAGAAGGCGGTGGCCGCCTCCGACTGGGCCTGGTGGAAGCCGTTGACCAGGCTGGCCTCGTTGTGGGCCACGCGCATGCCGCGGCCGCCGCCGCCGGCGGTGGCCTTGATGATCACCGGGTAGCCGATGTCCCGGGCGATGCCGACCGCGTCCTCGGCGGTCGGGACCAGGCCGTCGGAGCCGGGCACCACCGGCACGTCGGCGCTCAGGGCCAGGTCCTTGGCGTTGGCCTTGTCGCCGCAGCCGGCGATGACCTCGGCCGGCGGGCCGATGAAGGTGATGCCGCTGGCGGCGCACATCTCGGCGAAGCGGGCGTTCTCGGCCAGGAAGCCGTAGCCCGGGTGCAGGGCGTCGACGTCGGCGATCTCGGCCGCGGCGATGATGCTCGGGATGTCGAGGTAGCTGCGGGCGGCCTCGGGCGGGCCGATGCAGACCGCGTCGTCGGCCAGCTCGACGTAGGGCATCTCGCGGTCGGCCTCGGAGTAGACCGCGACGGCCTCGATGCCGAGTTCGTGGCATGCGCGGATCACGCGCAGAGCGATCTCGCCGCGGTTGGCGATCAGGACGCGCCGGAGCATGGGATCAGGCCGGGCGGATCTTGTAGAGAGGCTGGCCGTACTCGACCGGCTCGCCGTTCTCGACCAGGATGGCGACGATCTCGCCGCTCGTCTCGGCCTTGATCTCGTTCATGACCTTCATGGCCTCGAGGATGCACAGCACCGTGTCGGGGCCGACCGAGTCCCCCACCGACACGTAGGGGCCGGCCTCGGGGTTCGGCGAGCGGTAGAAGGTGCCGACCATCGGCGCCGCGAAGACGCTCAGGCCCTCGTCCTCGGCCGGTTCGGC
>CAZXTO010000028.1:0-17746 GCA_964643675.1 uncultured Planctomycetales bacterium | reverse complement strand
GTGGGGCGTCCTTCGGGGGCATCGGGCGGGGTGTTCCGAAAGAGGGGTCTTTTTGGGTGGCGCGGGCGTGGGAAGGGGGTGTCCGAGGTGGGGTTCGGGCGGTTAAGATGCCGGACTTGAGTTCGGACTCGGAACCCTGAATTGGGGGTGGAAAGCGATGACTTGTGGATCGGTGATGTGGCCGGAGCCGACCGTGCTGGCGGCGGAGACGACGGTGCTGGAGGCGCTCCAGAAGATCCTGGAGGTGCGGGTGCGGAGTCTGCCGGTGGTCGATGAAGGCGGGCAGGTGATCGGCGTGTTCGGGGTGCACCGGCTGTTGACGCTGGTGATGCCGAAGGTCGTCAGCCTCGAGCACGGGCTGTGGAACACCGCCTTCCTGAAGGACGCGATCTCAGACCTGCGCCGGCGCCTGGGCAAGGTCGGCGGCGAGAGGGTGGCGGATCACATGCGGACCCGCTTCGAGGTCGTCCACCCGAACTCGCCGCTGACCCATACGGTGGCCCTGCTCCACCAGGGTCATGACTCGATCCCGGTGGTGGACGAGGAGTCCGGCAAGCTGGTCGGGGTGCTGACCTACTGGCACGTGCTCGACGCCATGCAGGGCGGCGAGGGCGGCGGCGGAGCGCAGGGCTGATGCTCGCGGCCCTCGTCTTCGCGATCGTGTTCGCGGTGGTGATCAGCGAGAAGGTCAACCGCGCGATCATCGCCTTGCTCGGCGCCGCGGTGCTGGTCACGGCCGGGGTGATCACCCAGGAGCAGGCGATCGAAGGGATCGACTTCAACACCCTCGGCCTGCTGACCGGGATGATGGTGGTGGTCGCGATCACCCGCCGCACCGGCGTGTTCCAGTACCTGGCGGTGTGGTCGGCCAAGAAGGTCAAGGCCCGGCCCTGGGGCATCCTGGTGATGCTCTCGATCGTCACCATGATCCTGTCGGCCCTGCTCGACAACGTGACCACGGTGCTCCTGATCGCGCCGGTGACCTTGCTGATCACCGAAGAGCTCGACATCGCGCCCTACCCCTTCCTGTTCGCCGAGATCATGTTCTCGAACCTCGGCGGCACCGCGACCATGATCGGCGACCCGCCCAACATCCTGATCGGCTCGCTGGTCGATGGGCTGGGCTTCAACGACTTCATCATCCACCTGGCGCCGGTGGTGCCGGTGGCCTCGGCGGCGGTGATGCTGCCGATCTGGCTGATCTGGGGCCGCAAGATGACCGCCACCGAGGAGGCCAAGGCGCGCATCATGGCCTTCTCCGAGAAGGACGCGATCCGCGACGTGCCGCTCTTGCGCAAGTCGCTGTTCGTGCTCGGCCTGGTGATGGTCGGCTTCGTGATCGGCCACCCGATGGGCGTCGAGCCGGCCACCGTGGCGATGGGCGGCGCGGCGCTGCTGCTCTTGCTCGACAACCTCGGCCGCAGCGCCGAGGAGACCTCGGAGAAGGTCCACCACGCCTTCGGCGAGGTCGAGTGGGTCACGATCATGTTCTTCCTCGGCCTGTTCATCGTCGTCGCCGGGGTCGAGCACGCCGGCCTGCTGGAGCACGTCGCCAACGCGGTGGCCGGCTTCAGCAGCGAGGTCGGGCCGGTCGCGATGCTGGTGATGTGGGTCTCGGCGGTGCTGTCGGCGCTGGTCGACAACATCCCCTTCGTGGCCACCATGATCCCGGTGATCGAGGAGCTGATCCCGCGGCTGGGCGCCGAGGGCGACGGCGTGCACGCGCTGTGGTGGTCGCTGGCCCTGGGGGCCTGCTTCGGCGGCAACGGCTCCCTGATCGGCGCCAGCGCCAACCTGATCGTGGCCGGCTACGCCGAGCGCGAGGGCCACCCGATCGGCTTCCTGCAATTCATGAAGCACGCCTTCCCGCTGATGATCCTGTCGGTGGCGATCGCGAGTGGATACGTCTGGCTGCGCTACCTAAGCTGAGAGGAGCTCCGCTGGCCCCATGACCGCAGCCGACCCCGACCTCCCCGCCGACCCCCTGGCCGACCTCGAGCCGGTCCGCTGGACCCCGGAGTACTCGGTCGGGAGCCCGGAGATGGACCGCCAGCACCAGGGCCTGCTCCAGATCCTCAACGAGCTGCTGCGGGCGCGCGGCCTGCGCTACGACTCCGAGCCGGTCTCCGAGGCCCTGCAGCGCATGACCGCCTACGCCAAGGAGCACTTCCAGGCCGAGGAGCGGCTGATGGAGGAGCGCGGCTACCCGGGCCTGCCCGAGCACCAGGCCGAGCACCAGGCCTTCCTCAACCGCACGGTGCAGTTCTGCCTCGAGGCCGGCCGCAAGCCGGGCGAAGAGCCGGTCGAGCTGATGCGCTTCCTGCGCGCCTGGTGGCTGATGCACATCCTCCGCGAGGACCGCGCCTACGGCGAAGGCCTCGGCCTGCTGCCGGCCGGGTCCTGAGCCGGTCGCTCCTCGGGGGCCGGCCGAGCGCTGCCAGCTGGCCGAGCGCCTCCCAGCCCTCCAGGCGCCCTACTTGCCCGAGAACAGCGGGATCAGGGTCGGCTCGAGCCGCCGGAACAGGTCGGCGGTGGCGCGGGTGTCGCGCAGGCAGTACTCGGCGATCTCGTCGTAGCGGCCCTGGCGGGCCTTCATCGCCACCATCGAGCCGTCCATCTTGCCCTTGGGCGACTCGACGCCGAAGCGCCGGCACCAGAAGTCCAGCGAGTAGCTCTCGCGGGCGGCGCCGAAGGAGTTGAGCACGTCGAGCAGGTCGCAGTGCTCGCGCACCGAGTAGCGGTAGCCGGCCAGCTGGCGCGAGGGGGCGACGTCGAGCATGGCGGAGCGGGTCATCAGCACCGGGCCGTCGTAGCTGCGGCCGTTGTAGGTCACGACCGTGCCCCAGTCGCTCGCCAGGCGCCAGAACTCGGCCAGCAGCTCGCGCTCGTTGCCGCGGAAGACCTTGGTGCCGGGCACCTCGCCGAAGTCCTCCCACTTGCAGCCGCTGCCGTGCACCAGCACCGCGCCCTGGTCCTTGGCCAGGTTCCACATGCCGATGGCGACGACGCGGCCGAGGCCGCGCACCAGCGCCAGGCGGTGGCGGATCGACTCCTTGCCCTCCTTGTCCGGGTAGCGCGACAGCAGGTAGTGCCGCGTGGCCTCGTCGACCTCCTCCCATTCGAGGCCGGCGACCTCGATGTCGAAGGCCACGACCGGCGACCTGAGCGGCGAAGGGGCGGAGGGCATCGCCGTGAGTGTAGGACCGCGCCGAGACGGAGGGGCAGGCTCAGGAGGAGGGCAGAGCGTCGCCCGAGTGGACCGTCAGCACCGGGCAGTGGGCGGCGCGGACCACCTTCTCGGCGGTCGAGCCGATCAGCAGGTGGGCGAGGCCGCCGCGGCCGTGGGTGCTCATGACGATCACCCCGCAGTTCAGGTCCTCGGCCGCCTGCACGATCGCCTGGTAGGGCTTGCGGCCCTCGACGATGTGGGTCTCGACCTGCGCGCCGAGCGCCTCGATCTGCTCCTTCGCCACCGCCAGGGCGGACTCGGCGCCGTGGCGGAACTCCTCGCGGTACTTGCCCATGTCGAGCGCCTCGGCCGGCAGGTAGCCGCTCAGGGCCGGCGCCGCAGCGACCATGTCGTCCTCGAAGGCGTGGACGAGCACGACGGTGCCGCCGGCCTGCCGGGCCAGCTCGGCCGCCCAGCGGTAGGCGACCTTGGCGTCTTCGGAGAAGTCGGTCGAGAGGAGAATGCGCTGGAACATGGCAGCCCGAGGGAGGAGCTGGAATCAGTCCTCTTCCAAGGCGTCAGCATAACCGAGCTCGGTCATGATTCCCTGGTGGAAGTCCTCGCTGAGCCCCTCCAGCGGCTCGCGCGGAGCGCTCGGCGCGCGGAAGCCGGCGGCGTAGTCCTTGCGCGCCGGCTCGGGGCGCAGGCCGCGCCAGGCCTCGGTCATCAGCTCGCGCCGCGGCAGCCCGCGGCCGCCGAGCGGCAGCTCCAGCTCCAGCCAGTCGAGGATCATCGGCGTGATGTCGAGCACGTGGGCCACGCGCCGCTCGCCTTTCGGCAGCAGACCGCGCGGCTCGACGCCCGGCCCGGCCAGGACCAAGATGCCGTCGGGGCCGTCCTCGTGGCCGCCGGACTGCACCACGTTCGGGTCGCTGGTGTTGAAGGCGTGCATGCCGTGGTCGCTGATCACCAGCACCCGGGTGTCCTCCCCCACCGTCTCCAGCAGCTCGCCGAGCCAGCGGTCGGCGACCTCGTAGGACTTGTTGACGTGCTCGCGCAGGGCCGTGATCTGCTCCCCCGACATCGAGTAGGAGAAGGCGCCCGGCTCGTGGTAGCGCCAGAAGAAGTGGCCGGCGACGTCGGGCAGGCCGTAGTAGACCAGGTTCAGGTCGGCCAGCTCCTCGGCCATCAGCTCGCGGGCGATGCGGACGTGGGTGGCGTCGCTGCGGTAGGCGTTGCGGAACAGGGCCTCGCGCTCGAAGGGGAAGCGCCACTCCTTCGGCACGGCGCCGAACTTCTGCACCACCTCGCCGCTGAGCGGCCCGCCGGGCCGGCCGTCGGCCAGGGCCGGCTTGAGCTGCTGCTGCAGCTCGGTCGGCCAGGTCAGCTCGGGCAGCCCGTCCTTCCAGACGTTCGCCTTCCACAGCACCTTGCCCTGGGCCTGGGCGGCGTAGCTGGCGACGATGTTCGCGTTCGGCACCGGCTCGGCCGGCCAGCTCACCCACCACGCCACCGAGTGCACGCTGCGGCCGTTCTCGCCGGCCATGTTCCACACCGCCGGCACCGCGCGGCAGTTCGAGGTGTAGGGCAGGCCCATCTGGCGGGTCTCCCGGTCGAACTGGGCGAAGTTGAGGATGCCGTGCTCCTGCGGCGGCACGCCGGTGGCGATCGTGGTCCAGACCACCGGCGAGAAGGTCGGGATCATGGTCTGCAGGCTGCCGCCGACGCCGCGCTCGACCAGGCGGGCGAAGTTCGGCGCCCGGCCCTGCTCGATCAGCGGCTCGAGCACGCTCCACTCCATGCCGTCGATGCCGACCACCAGCACCGGGGTGCCGTCCCAGTCGGAGCCGGAGTCCGGGCCGCAGCCCAGCGGGAGGAGCAGGGCGCCCAAAAGGGCGGGGAGGGCGAGCAGGGAGGCGCGGCGCATCGGCTTCGGCGGGATTCTAGGGCTCCGTCGCCGCCGGCGGCGGCCCGGGGGCGATCCCGTTGGGCCTACGGCAGGCCGCGCCGGCGCAGCAGCAGGAATCCGACCGCCGCCAGCAGCAGCGCCGAGAGATCGATGGAACCCGAGCGCGGGGCTCCCCGTCGCATCAGGCCGCCGCAGCCGCCGGCGCCGCCCTCGGCCTGCGGCACGTACTGGAAGGTGGCCGGGGCGATCACGCCCTGGCCGTTCGGCATCGTCACCTTGATGCCGTAGGAGCCGGGGCGCCAGGCCGGCGCCTTGACCTGCAGGGTGCCGAGGTCGAGCTGCTGCAGACCGTCGGCCTCGCGGCCGCCCTCGGCGGTCACCGGGTCGATGCCGAAGCGGACCGCGTCGGCCCCGTCGAGGTTGGCGCCGAACAGCTTGACCTTGATCCCGCCGCCGTCCTTGCCCTTGGTCGGGGTGAAGCTGGTCACCCGCGGATCCGACAGCGCGACGAAGGAGAAGGCGTCGGCCTCGGTCACGTCGGGCACCGCCGGGTTGCGCAGGATCAGGTCGACGCTGCCGACCGCGTGGGCCGGCGTGGTCACCTGCACCACGTTGGAGGAAAGCCAGGTGGTCGCCAGCTGCTGGCCGTCGAGCAGCACCGCCATCTCCTGGGCGAAGTTGGTGCCGCCGATCAGCAGGGTGGTGCCGCCGGCGCTCTGCCCCGCCTCCGGGAACAGGCGAACGAAGCTCGGCACCGAGGCGAAGGTGAAGGCGTCGCCGCTGCGCCCCTGCTGGCCGTCCGGGTTGTGGATCGAGACGTCGACCGTTCCGGCGCTGGCGCTGGGCGTGGTCACCACCAGGCTGGTGGAGTCCACGAACTGGACGGACTCCGCCTCGCGGCCGCCGAACAGCACGAAGGCGCCGTCCGCGAAGTTGCTGCCGCTGATCGTGACCTCGGTGCCGCCGTTGACGTTGCCGACCGCGGTGTCGAGCCCGCTGATCACCGGCGCGTAGCCGTGCACGTCGATGACGCCGGTGGCGGCCTCCATCTCGCCGCCCGGGCTGGCGAGGTAGAGGTCGTAGAGGCCGACCGGGGCGCCGGAGGCCACCGTCACCTGGACCTGCACCCAGCTGCTGCCGTTCTGCACGCTGCCGATGCTCAGGTAGGGGCTCTCGCTCCAGGCCGTCATGCCGCTGACGAAGCCGCTGCCCCACAGGGAGATGGTGCGGGTCTCGCCGGGGTGGAGCATCGACACCGTGCCGGTCGAGTCCACCATCAGGCTGTCGGGCGGCAGGGTCAGGGTGCCGGCGTCCTTCATCGAGCCGGCGGTGACCGAGAACGGCGTCGGGCTGGCGTAGCCGCCGTAGAAGTCGGCGCCGAAGGCGGTCTGGACCGTGCTGTTGCCGGCCAGGTTGGCCTTGGTCATGCCGCCCTCGATCGGGGCGACGTAGACCAGGTAGCTGCCGCTCGGCAGGCCGCGGATGGTCCAATCGCCCTGCACCGTGCTGGCTGCGCTGGCGGCCAGGTGCCCGGTGGAGGCGTCCACCGCCACCACCATGCCGCCCTTCAGCAGGCTGCCGTCCCACTTGCGCAGCGAGCCCGACAGGCGGCCGTCGCTGCCCTGCGGATCGACCGCGATCGCGCCGGCCTCGTCGTCGCTGCTGAGCGAGCGGTGCAGCCACTGGGTGGTGCTCACGTAGGGCCACATCGAGGAGGCCAGCACCGGCGAGTGGTCGAGGCCGATGAAGTGGCCGATCTCGTGGGTGGCGATGTCCTGGACGTCGAAGGTGCCGGCCGAGCCGTCGGTGGAGAAGCTCCAGTCGCGCCCGTTGAAGACGATGTCGGCGTCGAGGATCGCCCCGGTGGCCGGGTTGTAGCTGATCGGCGTGACCGCGACCGTGCCGCTGCCCTGCGGGAAGTAGCCGCTGTTGTTGTTCTCGTCGAAGAAGACGATGTGGTCGTCGCTGCCGACGTTCTTGGAGCTGGTGATGCCCTGGAACTGGAACTTGATCTTGCTGCCGGCGACGTCGCGCCAGCTCTGGAAGGCGTGCTCGATGGCGGGCCGGTGGGAGCCGTCGTCGATGTTGTCGGAGCCGGCCTGGTGGAGCTTCCAACCGATGGTGCTGCTGTTCCAGTGCAGCTTCTTGTTGTTCAGGACGATGCGCACGTAGCCATCGGCAACCCCGCTGCCGATGGCGAAGGCCAGGACGACGCAGAGCGCGCGGCCCGGCCTAGGGCTGGCGATCCACCTCCTGCAGGATCGCAGCAACGAACTGGTGATAGTCTCGGACATCGATGCCTTCTTCGTGGCGGGCTGAGGAGACGACTTGAGCCGCCTGACCGCCTCCCCCAACGACCTTCCAGGCCCCTGCGGAGAGTCCGACAGGCAAGCGCCAGGGCTTCTCCTCCCCGAGCGAGCTCAGGAAGAGGATCTGCTTGTCACCGATCTGGATGTCCGGCATCCCGGGCAGGAACATGCCGCGGCCGGCGATCTCGCCTCCCGGCATCCGGATTTCCAGAATCGAAGCTGGCCTGCCTTTCATCGGCGTGAGCGTGGAAAAGGTGTAGGCCGTCTGGATGGTGCCGTCCGGCAGCATCTCGGGGTGGGCGTCGATCAGCTCGAACTCCGCGATCAGGTCGGCCTGAGCCACCAGCTGCGGCAGCTCATCCGGGGTGCCCACGGAGGCCGCCCCCAGCCTGCTGAGGCCACCCAGCAGCAGGGCGAGAAGGGCCACGGTCGAGAGGACGGGGGGTCTCATGGCCCACCCTTGGCGGACGGGCCCCGGAATCCATGAGTCCTTCGTGGAGAAAAATGCCCCTCCCCCCCACTTGAGGCCTCCTTTCGACCCGATCTAGCCAAGCCATGAAGAACGCCCGCCGGGATCGGTGGGCGTTGCAGGGTTCCAGCGGGAGGTGGCGCCGCGGCGCCGGCCGGCTCAGCGGCCGTCGCCGAGCTCCTTGCGCAGCTCCTCGAGCTGCCGGCGGGCCTCCTCGAGCTCCTTGCGCAGCTCCTCGCGGTGCTGCTCCAGCGCCTCTCGCCGCGGGTCGACCTGGTCCGGGGCGGCGGCGGCCTTGCGGAGACCGCTCTGGAGCTGCTTCAGGGTGCCCGCGACCCCGCCGTAGCCGACCGACTTCTGCACCTCGGTGCCGTCCGCGCGCAGCACCCGCAGGTCCGGGATGCCGCCCACGCCGTACTGCTTGGCCAGCTCGCGGTGGGCGTCGACGTCGACCTGCACCGCCTCGAAGCGGTTCAGCAGCTCGAAGTGCTCGGGGTTGTGGAGCACCTCGCTGGAGAGCTGGCGGCAGGGACCGCACCAGCTGGCGGTGAAGTCGAGCAGCACCGGCTTGCCGCTGCGGGCGGCGGCGGCGAGGGCGCCTTCGAGGGTGCCGTGCCAACCGGAGTGGAGCAGCTCGAGCGCCGGCTCGTCCAAGAGCTCGGCCTCCTGGAGGACGGGCTCCTCGAGGAACTCGGCTTCGCTCAGGACCGGCTCCTCGATCACCTCCTCGATCACCTCCTCGGGTTCGACCAGCTCGGCGTCCTCGAGCAGCAGATCCTGCAGCAGGTCCTGGTTCGGGTCGCCGCCGAAGCCGCTGCCCGCCCGGGTCACGATCGAGATCGAGGTCCCTTCGCCTTCGAACACCACCTCGGCGTTCTCGCCGTAGCGCCGCTTGGCCTCCTGGATCTTGGCCGCGCGCTCTTCCGCGGGCGTCGAGGCCGGGTAGCGCACGTGGACCTCGCGCTCGGCGGCGCCGCCACCGATCTGGATCCGCAGGCCGTCCTCGAAGCCCTGGAAGAGCTCCGGCGCCGGCGCCGCCTCGAAGCGGTCAGAGATCTCGGGCCAGTCCTGCTCGAGCAGGCGCAGCTGCTCGTGCAGCGCCTTCATGCGCTCGTCCTGCTCGAGCCGCAGCTCGGTCCAGGCCTCGGCGTCGGGCAGGGCGAAGTCGAGCTCGGGGATCTCGACCTGCCAACCCTCGGGCAGGTCGGGCACCTCGAGCAGCTGCGGCGCGCCGCGTTGGCCCGGCAAGGCCGGCCGGCGCAGGCCCTGGAGACCGGGCCGGCGTCCCAGCACGCCGCGCAGGCTGCTGGCTTCGCCGCCGCGGACGAGCTCGAAGCGCACGATCTCGCCGGGCAGGCGCTGGCCGATGCGGGTCACGAAGTCATCGACGCCGGCGATCGGGGCGCCGTCTAGGCTGCGCAGCAGGTCGCCCGGCCGCAGGCCCATGATCTCGGCCGCGGTGTCAGGGTGGACGGTCTCCAGGCGCACTCCCCCACCGTCGGCGGGCGCGACCTGGACGCCGAGGAAGGCGCCCTGGGCCCACGCAGGGGCGGCAGCCAGGAGGAAGAAGGAGAGGAGACGAAGCATCTTCATGGCGATGGCTCTACGGGGATCCCCCGGGGCGTGTTGAGGCTTTCGACGACCGCGGTCGTCGTGGCCGGAGACCGGGACCAGTCTAGTCGGTCTGGGCCTGACCGAGGGCCTGTTCGAGGCTCCGGAGGGCCCGCGGCAGCTCCTCCAGGGCCAGCTCGCGGCGGCCGTCGGTGGCGATGCTCCAGGCCCGGGCCAGCAGCCGCTCCGAGATCGCGAAGCCCTCCCAGATGCGGGCATAGGCGCTCGGGCCGAGGACGCGGGCGTAGTCCTCGTTGCGGGCGCCGAGCTCGAAGTAGGGCCCGGAGAGCAGCGCGTCGATGCGCTGGCAGAGGGCGCCCTCGCCGAGCGCCTCGCGCTCCGCCACCAGGGCGCTCAGCTCGCGCTGCAGCTCGGACAGCGCGGCGCTCAGGCCCGCTCGGCCGATCGGGCCGCCGTGGCCGTCCTCGGCGGCGCGGCGGGTCTCCCGCTTCAGGACCAGACCGCCGCCGATCACCAGGGCCAGGCCGCCGAGCAGCAGCGGCCAGGCCTCGGATTCGATGGTCTCGGCGAAGCCGGCGGCGCCGACGGTGGCGGCGCAGAAGCCCAGGACGAGCACGATGCGGGCGAGGAGGGCGGTCATCGCTTTAGACGAAACTGTAGGAGACCTTGACCACGGCGTGGACCACGCCGACCAGGGCGTCGCCGACGATCAGGCCGGCGGCGATGGGGACGCCCTTGTCCTCGGCCCAGTGGGCCCCGCGCCAGCGCGAGATCAGGATGTTGAGGATGCCGCCGATGCCGAACACGATCATGTATTCGAAGGGCAGGTACATCGACAGGCCGACCATCACCCCCATGCCGGGCGAGACCAGCAGCGACACGATCAGGCCGAGCACCGCCCCCGCCAGGTACTTGCCGAGCGGTACGTCGCCGCCCTGCACGATCTGGATCGCGCTCTGCAGCGCGCCGGCCTGCGGCGCGCCCAGCTCGGGCGTGCCCTTGGGGCGCACCGTGGGCAGGCCGTGCTGGTCCTGGTGGTCGGCGACGAAGGCCTCGGCCTGGGCCTCGCCGGCGGCCTTGGCGTCGAGGTACTGCTGCTCGATGCCGACCTCGGCCAGGCGGCGCTGGTAGAGCACCTCGGCCTGGTCGGGGCCGAAGGCGTAGGCCTTCCACAGCACGATGACGGTGACCACCGAGACCGCCGGGCCGATCCAGCAGGTCGCGATCTGGGCGATCTGCTGCTTCACCGGCAGGCTGCCGACCAGGTAGCCGGTCTTCAGGTCGGCCATCATGTCGGCGCACATCGAGGTGGCGACGCAGACCGCCGCGCCGATCGTGACCGCGGGCACCACGTAGTCGTCGCTGGTGCCCATGATCGCCATCATGATCGCGATCGCGATCAGGGCCAGACCGCTGAGCGGGGACCAGTCGGTGCGGCCGGTGGTCTGCGCCACGACCAGGCCCGCCAGCCACATCCAGCCGCCGCCGGCCGCGGTCATCACGATGGCGGTGGTCCAGCCGACCGCCTCGCCGCCCGACAGCTTGGCCGCCATCAAGACCAGGGCCAGGCCGACCAGGGTCGCCACCACCAGCACCTGGAAGGGCACCTCCTCGCGGCGTCCGCCGCCGCCGCCGGCGCGCAGGCTGGCCATCGCCGCCCGCAGCGCCGGCATGGCGACGATGATGCCGGCGATGGCGCCGCCGAGGATCATGCCGATGCCGACGTGGCGCGAGGTGAAGTGGGCGAAGTCGCCGAGGAACTCCTCGCCGCGGGCGTAGTCGCGGGCGAAGGGCGCGAAGTCGGCGAAGGCCTCCGGCACCCAGCCGAGCGCGATCGCCACCGGCACCAGCACCCAGTAGTTGAGCAGCGTGCCGTAGAGCACCACCAGGCCGGGGCGGCCGGCCAGGTAGCCGGCGCCGAGGCTGAGCAGGCTGACCGCGAACAGGGCGGTGAAGCCGGCCGGCAGATTCAGCAGCGGGCCGAGGTCGAGGGCTTCGGGCAGCAGCGGGTCGGCTTCGGCCCGGGCCCAGTTCTTGGTCAGGGCCGAGAGCAGCGCCGACACCGCGATGCCGATCACCAGCAGCCGCGCCTTCTCCACCCCGGCGCCGGGCGACTTCAGGATCGCGCCGACCGCGGTGCCCTCGGGGAAGCGCAGGCGCTCGAACTCGATGATCTGCTTGCGCAGCGGGATGATCATCACCACCCCGAGCAGCGAGCCGGCGACCGCGGCCAGGATCAGCGCCGGGTAGTGGATGTCCTGCTCCAGGCCGAGCAGGAACAGCACCGGCACGGTGAAGATGATGCCGGCGTTGACCGTGTTCACCGAGCTGGCCACGGTCTGGAAGATGTTCACCTCCAGGATCGAGCCCTTGCGCATCACGCCGCGCAGCAGGCCGAAGCCGAGCACCGCCGCCACCGCCGAGCCGACGATGGTGAAGCCGATCTGCAGGCCGGCGTAGCAGATCCCCATGTTCAGCACGAGGCCGACCAGGGTCCCGGCGACCAGGCTGGCCGCGGTGAGCTCTCGGTAGGGCTTGGTGGCAGTCACGGCCGGACATTATGCGGCCTCCGCGGGCGGGATCGGCCCGTCCGGCGTAGAATCCGGGGTTCTGGAGACCCCGGATGGCCCTCGATTCCCGCTCCCGCCCGGAGATCGTCTTCGCCCTCAAGCTGGCGAAGGCGCTGCACCGCTACGGCACCCCCGCCCACCGCCTGGAGGGGGTGCTGGTGGCGCTGTCCGACCGGCTCGGCGTGGCCGGCAGCTTCTTCTCGACGCCGACGGCGCTGTTCGCCTCCTTCGAGGGCGCCGGCGAGGAGTCCACCCACATGCAGCGGCTCCAGGACAGCGAGACCGACCTCGGCAAGCTGTCGGAGCTGGACGCGATCTTCAACCAGGTCTGGTTCGAGCGCATCGATCTGGAGGAGGCGGCGCGGCGGGTGGACCAGGTTCTGGAGGCGCCGCCGCGCTACGGCCGCTGGCTGAGCTTCCTCAGCTTCGGCCTGGCCTCGGGCGGCGCGGCGCGCTTCTTCGGCGGCGGCGCGGCCGAGATGCTGCTGGCGACGGTGGCCGGCTTCGCGCTCGGCCTGGTGGTGTTCGCGCGGGCGCGGCTGGACTGGTTGCGGCGGCTGTTCGAACCGGTCGGCGCCTTCGTCGTCACCCTGGTGGTGATGGCCGGGGTCGCGCTGATGCCCGGGACTTCGGCCGACCAGGCCATCCTCGGCGGGCTGATCGTGATGGTGCCCGGCTTCACCCTGACGGTGGCGGTCACCGAGCTGGCCACGCGCCACCTGGTGTCGGGCACGGCGCGCATCTCGGCGGCGGTGGTGCTGCTGCTGATGCTCGGCTTCGGCGTCATCTCCGGCCAGCAGATCGGCGCCCTGCTGTTCGGGGCGGCGGAGGCGGCGCGACCGGAGCTGCTGGCGCCGTGGACCGCGTGGGCGGTCCTGCCGGTGGCGGTGGCGACCATCGCGCTGCTGTTCCAGGTGCCGCTGCGGGACTTCCCCTGGGTCTTCCTGGTCTCGCTGGCCGGCTTCGCCGGCGTGACCCTAGGCGGGGACCTGCTCGGCCCGGCGCTGGGCGAGCGGCTCGGCGATCCGCAGTTCGGCGCCAAGCTCGGGGTCTTCCTCGGCGCGCTGCTGGTCGGCGCCGGCAGCAACCTCTACGCCAACCTGCTCGACCGCCCCGCCTCGGTCACCCGCCTCCCCGGCATGCTGTTCCTGGTCCCCGGCGGCTTCAGCTTCCTCAGCATCTCCGCCGCCATGCAGGGCAACGCCCTCCAAGGCCTCGAGACCGCCTTCCAGGTGACCGTCATCCTGACCTCCCTGGTCGTGGGCTTCCTGCTCAGCAACGCCGTCGTCCCGCCTCGGAAGATCCTCTAATTCGGGGTCAGACGTCGATTTTCGCCGCCCAGGCGATGCCGCCGGAGGGATGCGAGCGCCGGGGACGCCCAAGGGAAGCGGTCGCCGGGGATGCCCAAGGGATGCGGCAGCCGGAGCCGCCCAAGGGATGCGGTAGCGGAGCCGCCCGCACGAATCAGGAGAGGGCCGCGCTCGCGCACAGCCCTCTCCGCACTCGAGGTCGGGTCGACGGCTCCGTTGGCTGTTGGTGCCGCCGAGCGCCCAGAAATGGACGTCTGACCCCGAATTACCAGGTGACCTGGCAGCGCACCTGGCCGATCAGGGTGCTGTCGACGCCGTCGAGGTCGGCGCTGACGATCTCGAACATCAGGCGGGCGTTGGGGTTCAGGTACCAGTTCAGGCCGGCGGTGATGTCGGTCAGCTCGCCGCCGTTGATGGCGCCGTCGCTGAGGTCGAGGGCGCTGTAGCGCAGCTTGGCCTCCCAGGCGTCGTCCCCGGCCGGCTTCGGCCCCTTGAAGGCGCCCTTCTTGGCGTCGTAGACGCGGTGATCGCCGTCGGAGAGGAACATGCTGCCTTCCAGGTAGTAACCGCTGAAGGTGGCGTCGCCGCCGCCCACCAGCTGGTTCTGGGCCTGGATGTACTCGCCCTGCAGCGACATCGGGCCGTTGACCCAGGCTGCTTCGACGCCCACCAGGGTGGCCTCGTCCGAGCCGAAGGCGCCGGTGTCGACGAAGCGCGGCGCCAGGTGAGTCTCCGGCCGCTCGCGCCAGCGGGCGCTGTCGCCGTTCGGGCTGCGGCGGCTGACCGCGGCGCCGAGGTGGAGCAGGTCCGCGCCCTCGTTCTCGCTGAAGACCAGGCCGGTGACGCGGGCGGTGGCGCTCAGCTCGGAGTCGCTGGCCTGCATGCCCTGGGCGTTGGAGTCGCGGAAGATGCCGGCGGCCCAGGTGAAGCGGCCGTCGATCTGGTCGGCCATCATCAGGCCGGTGCTCCGCGAGGGCGAGAAGGCGTTCGCCAGCGGCCGCTCCATGAAGGTGATGTTGTTCGAGCTGGTCAGCTCCTCGAGCCCGAAGGGCTCCTTGAACTGGCCGGCGGTCAGCTTGCCGCCCGGGAAGGTCGGGAAGGCGATGTAGACGTCCTTGAAGGAGGCGGTGCCGCCGGCGAAGTCGTACTGCGCCTTGAAGTCGACCTCCTCATGGACGGTGCCCGAGATGTACAGGCGCGTGCGCCGGAACTCGGTGCCGTCCTCGAGCGGACCGACCGCGCGCTCGAGCGCCTTGTTGTTGCCGATGTAGGCCGTGTCCCACTGGATCCGACCGCCCATCTTGGCCTGGAAGCTGCCGTCGCCGGCTTCGAAGCGCAGGCCGCCCTTGTAGTAGACCTTGAAGTCTTGCTGCGGGCTCGGGGGGTCATCGGGGCCGCCCGCCGCGCCGGTGGCGGACAGGGCGAAGCCCGGGAGGGTCTGCATCAGGAGCAGGGAAGGGAGGATCATGCTTGAGTCTGGGTCCGGTTGGCCGCTCGCTCGGGAGCGGAGGATGGCCGGGAGAATAGAAGGATCCCGGGAAGAGGGGGCGGGCCGCGCGTGAAGCCGGCGTGAAGGCCCGGCCTCGCGCGGACCTAGGCCGGCTCGAAGGCCAGGTCGGCCATCGGCTGGATGCCGCCGGTCAGCGGCAGGGCGTAGTCCCGGAAGGCTTGCGAGACGCCGTTGTCGCCGTCCAGGAAGTCCTCCGGCAGGTCCTTGGTGTGCTTGGCGACCGTGTCCAGGGGGGTCACGAAGACCTCGGAGCGGTAGTCCTCGCCGTCGACCCGCCGGATCGCGATCGAGCCGCTGGCGTGGTCGCCGGAGACGGCCGCGCGGACCGCGGCCCGGCCGACCTCGCGGGCCTCGGAGACGTCGATCGGCGAGGCGTCGACCGGGAAGGAGCGCTGCAGGTAGCCGAAGGTGTCCGCGCGGACGCGAGCCCCCGGCAGGGCCTCCTTGATCGTGTTGGCCAGGGCGTCGCCCAGGGCACCGGTGCCGCTCAGCTGCACGTTGCCGTGGCTGTCGGTCTGGCCGGCCAGGGCCGAGCCGGAGCGCTCGGCGTAGACCTGCAGGAAGGGGCGCCCCTCGGCGTCGTGGATGCCCTCGGAGACCGCCACGATGCAGCGCCCGAGCCGCCCGTAGACCTCCTTCACGTCGGCCACGAAGCGGGCCGGGTCGAACACCCGCTCCGGCAGGTAGACCAGGTGCGGCCCGTCCTCCTCCGAGCGCCGCCCGAGGGTGCTGGCGGCGGTCAGCCAGCCGGCGTGGCGCCCCATGACGACGTTGATCTTGACCCCGGGCAGCGAGCGGTTGTCGCGGTCGTCGCCCTGGAAGGCGTGGGCCACGAAGCGGGCCGCCGAGCCGTAGCCGGGGCAGTGGTCGGTCACCCGCAGGTCGTTGTCGATCGTCTTGGGGACGTGGAAGCAGCGCATCTCGTAGCCCTGGGCCCCGGACTGCTGCTCGACGATGTGGGCGGTCTCGGCGGAGTCGTTGCCGCCGATGTAGAAGAAGAAGCGGATCTCGTGCTTGCGGAAGGTCTCGATCATCCGCCCCACGTCCTCCGCGGTGGGCTTCTTGCGCACCGAGCCGAGCGCCGCCGCCGGCACCTTGGCGACCGCCTCGAGGTTCTCCCGGCTCTCCGAGCCCAGATCGACCAGCTGGTCGTCGAGCATGCCCTGCACCCCGTGGCGGGCCCCCAGGACCCGGGTGATGCAGTCGTGCTGGAGGGCTTCCTGGACGAACCCGACCAGGGATTGGTTGATGACCACGGTCGGTCCGCCGGACTGGCCGATGACTGCGGCGCCATGCAGGGAGTCGCTCATGGGGCGGGATTCTAGCAGCGGAGCCGGGCTCCTCCCCGCGCCATCCGCGGCCTCCCGACGATCCTCGGGCCGTCGACGCGCCGCTCCAGAAAAGCGCTCGGCCTCCGCCGCATCCCCACGCGGCGGAGGCCGTTCAGGTTGGAGAAAGCTCTTTCTCCCCCCTTCTCCCTTGGCCAGGGATTAAGCCCCGGAAGTCCGGGCGGAAAGGGCTTTTTCGTACTCGGTGACCGCTTTCAGCAGGTCGGTGACGCTGAGCAGGCCGACGGCGCTGCCCTCATCGGTGACGACCACCCGGTGGATCTGCTTCTCGGCCATCAGGCCGGCGACCTCGCCGGCGGTGGAGTTCACGTCGCAGGTGAAGACCGCCGGGGTCATCACGTCGTTCACGGTGGCCCCGTCCAGGCGGCTGGCGAACTCGTCGTAGCCCTCGGAGTCCGGGTCGGGCAGGAACACGCGCGAGAAGTTGTGCTCGATGTCGGTGTCCTCGTCCGCCAGGTAGCCCATGACGTCGGTCAGGGAGGCCAGGCCGACGATCCGCTCGCCCTCCTTGACCGGCGCGGCGTGGATCCCGTTGTCACGGAGGAAGTCGACCAGATCCCGTAGCCCCATGGTCGGGGAGACGGTCATCAGCCGCATGGTCATCAGGTCCTTGGCGGTCAGCATGTTCGGGCGGGCCGGATCGGCGGGTAGGTCACCGAGACCGGGCGGAGGATGATCCCGGATCCCGGGCCACACGGCAAGGGGTCAGGCGCCAACACCGCCTGGAGCCGCTGCGGCGGGCCGGCCGTCGGCGTAGAGCCGGAGCAGGCCGGCCAGACGGGCGCCGCGACAGGCGATGCGCCCGAAGGGCAGCAGGAGCACCAGCAGCCACAGCGGCATCAGCCCCTGCCCGACCAGGGCCGACATCGCCGCCAGCCACAGCAGCTCGACCGCGTAGCCGGCGCCGACCAGGCTCCACACCCGCAGGGGCTCGAACAGGAACAGGCCGAAGCCGCGCAGCAGGCCGAGCAGGGCCGAGCGGCGTTCGCCGGCGACCAGGCTGGCGCGCCCCAGGTCGAGCAGCACCTCCACCCCCAGCACCAGGAACAGGGCCAGCAGCTCGCGGCCGTTCTGGAGCCAGCTGGCGGCGGCCTCGCTGCTGGCCCGGTCGCCGGTGCCGTCCGGCAGCAGGAAGGCCGCCAGGCGCTCCCCCGGGGGCCCCCAGACCAGCCAGGCGACGGCGAAGAACAGCGGCAGGCCGAGGAACCAGGTGCGCAGGAAGGGGAAGAAGTGGCGGCCGCCGGCGGCCAGGAAGACCGCCAGGCCGTGGCCGCGGCGGCCGTCCCGCGCCACCCCCATCCAGCCGGCCGCGATCAGCAGGCCGAACCAGGAGGAGAGCAGCATGGCGAGGGCCAGCACGTCGCCGACCATGGCGCCGAGCCCAGGGTCGCGCCGCTGCCAGTCGGCGAACAGCCACTCCGGCGCCACGCCCTCCAGCCCGATGCCCGGGCCGCTGGCCGGCTCGACCACCGGGGCCAGGTGCAGGTGGGCGGAGCGGAACACCGGCAGCGCCGCCGGCAGGGCCGCCAGCACCGCCGCGGCGACCAGGAACACCAGCACCCGCGGCCGCGACAGCACG
>CAZXTO010000027.1:0-17812 GCA_964643675.1 uncultured Planctomycetales bacterium | reverse complement strand
GCTCGAGGCGGTCACCGGGACGCGGCGGGTCGGCCAGCTCGGGGGGCAGGAGCAGGGCGGCGGCGGCGCCGGCCGGTGCCGGCACGGCGCGGAAGCGCGGCAGCCGCTCGGCTTGCAGCACCCGCAGGCCGGAGTCGAGGAACACCACCCACAGGGGGTGGGGGGCGAAGAAGCTGTGGGCGGCGAGGGCCGGCTCGAGCAACAGGCCCTGCTCCGGCTCCAGGCGCCGTCCGGCGGCCTGGCGGAAGCGCCGCCAGCGGCCCTCCAGGCGCTGGAGTTCGCGCGCCACCAGGCCGCCGCGGGAGGCGTTGCCGCAGCGCAGGCGGCCGTCCTCGACCGACGCCGGGCGGTCCGCGCTGGCTGCCGAGTGGTCGGCGGTCGGACGCCTCTCCCGGTCAGCCCGGCTCATGCGGAACCCGGGTGCCGCTTCACCCCGATCAGGGCGCGGATCGCGCAGGCCCAGCGCTGGCGACCGTTCAGGCCCGGCGGTCGCCGGAACAGGTCGCGGCGCGGGTCCTCGGCCTGGTCGAGCAGCCTCCGGCTCCGCACCACCACCGCCCGTACCCCGCGCCGCAGCCGCGAGCCGACGTGGGCGCGCAGGTCCAGGCCCTCGTCGAGCAGCTGGCGGGCCCACTCGGCCTCCCGGCACAGGAAGGCGTGCACGGCGGGCGTCCGGACCCCCGCCTCCAGCTCGGCCCGCTCCAGGCCGACCGCCTCCAGGTCGGCCAGCGGCAGCCGTAGCCGCCCCTCGGCGAGGTCCTGGGGCAGGCCCTTGAGCAGCGCGGTCACGGCCAGGCCGAGCCCCAGCCGCTCGGCGGCGGGCAGGGCGGCGGCGGCGTCGCGGCGGGTCACGGCCAGCAGGCAGCGGGCGACCGCCGAGACCCGCGGGTGGAGGAAGGCCAGCAGCTCCCCGCGCGAGCTCGGGGCCTCCGGCAGCGCTTCGGGCAGCAGGCGGACCGCCTCGCGCAGGTCGCGGTGGGGGATCTCGCCGGCCGCGATGCTGCCCCAGAGGGCCAGCAACAAAGGGCCGTCGGGGCGCCCGCGGAAGGTGCGCTCGACCGCCGTGGAGAAGGCCTCGCTGCCGTGGCGGGCCGGCCCCAAGGTCACCGCCAGCACCGGCTCCATGGCGTGGAGCATGCCGTGGGGCATGAGCACCGGGCCGGGGAAGAAGTCCCCGGCGAGCTGCCGAGCGAGCCGGCAGGCGTAGCGCCTGGCGTGTCCGTGATCCACCGCGGTTTGTTTTCCCGGTCGCGCCTAGATTACAGTCTCGCAAGGAGATGGAGATGAGACGTCGTTCGATCCCCCCCGTCCACCCCGATCCCCGCGAGACCGCCCACGACGCCCACGACCTGCGCAACCTGCTGGCTTCGGTCATCGGCCACGCCGAGCTGCAGCTGGACCGGGTGGTGCAGGACGGGCACGACGCGGCCCTCGCGCGCAGCCTGGAGGCGATCCACCACACCGCCTCCAAGGCCGCCGGCATCTGCGAGCAGCTGATCGGCCGCATGCGCTCCGGCTTCGCCCATCCGCCGGAGCCGGTGGCCCTGGCGGAGGTGGCCCGCGCCGCGGTCCGGATCCTCGAGGCCCACGGGGCGGAGCCTCCCCGGGTGGAACTGGAGGGGCCGGAGGAGCTGACCGTGCTGGCCGACCGGCCGGGCCTCGAGCGGGCGGTGCTCAACCTGCTGTGGAACGCGCACGAGGCCAACGCCATCGGCGCCGCCCCGGGCGGGGCGCTCAGCACCCGCTGGGGCAGCGACGCGGCCGGGCCCTGGCTGGAGGTGGCCGACCGCGGCCCAGGGTTGCCCGAGGGCCGGCTCGGCAGCCTGGCGGAGCCCTTCCTCAGCGGCCGGGCGAGCGCCGCCGGCGGGGTCCGAGGCCTCGGTCTGGACGCGGTGCTGGAGACCCTCCGACGCTGCGGCGGCCGGCTCCAGGGCCGCAACGCCCCGGGCGGGGGAGCGGTGCTCCGGATGGAGTTCCCGGTCCCGGCCGCCGAGGCCGCCGGAGGCCGCGTCGGCTGAGGTTCCGGAGGGATCTATCCCTGTTCCAGCGCTGGGGATGGACTATCATCCGACCTTCACACCAGGCCACCCGTGTCTCGTAGCAGCGCAAGCCCTGAGCTTCGATGAATCCTACGGTGAATCCCGAACCTCCCCTCGAGCAGCTCGAAGAAGTTGTCATCCGTTTCGCCGGCGACTCCGGTGACGGCATGCAGCTCACTGGCACCCAGTTCACCAACACCTCCGCGGCGTTGGGGAACGACCTCGCCACCTTCCCCGACTACCCGGCCGAGATCCGCGCCCCCGTCGGAACCCTGTTCGGGGTCTCCGGCTTCCAGGTGCGCTTCTCCGCCCGCGACATCCACACTCCGGGCGACGCTCCGGACGTGCTGGTGGCGATGAACCCGGCGGCGCTGAAGGTCAACATCGGCGACCTCAAGAAGGGCGGCCTGCTGATCGTCAACACGGGCAATTTCGGTCCCAAGGACCTCGAGAAGGCCCACTACGAGTCGAATCCGCTCGATGACCCTTCTCTCGAGGAGGACTTCCGGCTGGTCAAGCTCGACCTCAACGAGGCCACCCTGCAGGCCACCGCCGAGTCCGGTCTGTCCAGCAAGGACGCGCTGCGCTCGAAGAACCTGCTGGCCCTGGGCATCCTCTACTGGGTCTACTCGCGGCCGCTCGACACCACCGAGAACTGGCTCGAGGCCAAGTTCGGCAAGAAGCCCGAGGTGCTGGCCGCCAACCTAGCCGCGCTGCGGGCCGGCCACGCGATCGCCGAGAACACCGAGCTGTTCCAGACCCGTTACCAGGTCTCGCCGGCGCCGCTCCCGCCCGGCACTTACCGCAACGTGATGGGCAACGCCGCCACCGCCATGGGCTTGGTGACGGCCTCGAAGCTGAGCGGCCTGCCGCTGTTCCTCGGCACCTACCCGATCACGCCGGCCTCGGACATCCTGCACGCGCTTTCGCGCTACAAGAACTTCGGGACGGTGACCTTCCAGGCCGAGGACGAGATCGCCGGCATCACCACCGCGATCGGCGCCGCCTTCGCCGGCTCGCTGGCGGTGACCACCACCTCCGGCCCGGGCCTGGCCCTCAAGGCCGAGGCGATGGGCCTGGCGGTGATCACCGAGCTGCCGCTGGTGGTCGTGAACGTGCAGCGCGGCGGCCCCTCCACCGGCCTGCCGACCAAGACCGAGCAGGCCGACCTGCTGATGGCCATCTGGGGCCGCCACGGCGAGTGCCCGATGCCCGTCATCGCCGCCAACTCGCCGGCCGACTGCTACTGGGCCGCCCTCGAGGCCGCCAAGATGGCGCTCACCTACATGACGCCGGTGCTGCTGCTGACCGACGGCTACCTCGGCAACGGCGCCGAGCCCTTCCGGATCCCCTCCGAGGACGAGCTCGAGCCCTTCCCGATCCGGCACTACACCGACGCCGAGCACTTCCAGCCCTACTCCCGGGACCCGGAGACCATGGCGCGGCCGTGGGCGGTGCCGGGCACCGCGGGCCTCGAGCACCGCATCGGTGGCCTGGAGAAGGCCGACATCACCGGGCACGTCTGCTACGACCCGGACAACCACGAGCTGATGATCAAGCTGCGCGAGGAGAAGGTGATGGGAGTCGCCGAGAGCTACGCGCCGCTCGAGGTCTTCGGCGAGGACTCCGGCGACCTGCTGGTGCTGGGCTGGGGCTCGACCTTCGGCTCGATCCGCGGCGCCGTGGTGCGGGCCCAGAACGCGGGCCTGAGCGTCTCGCAGCTGCACCTGCGCAACATGTGGCCGCTGCCGCCGGACCTGGGCGAGATCCTGGGCCGCTTCAAGCAGGTCCTGATCCCCGAGATGAACCGCGGCCAGCTGGCCCGGGTGATCCGGATGGAGTACCTGCGCGAGGTGATCTCGCTGACCAAGGTCAAGGGACGCCCCTTCACCACCGCCGAAACCCTGGCCAAGATCGAAGAGCTGCTCGGCTGAGCGAGGCGAGTCATGACCACCGAAACTGTCAGCTACAAGAAGAAGGACTTCGTCTCCGACCAGGAGGTGCGCTGGTGCCCCGGCTGCGGGGACTACGCGGTCCTGTCGGGCGTCCAGCAGGTCTTCGCCGGCCTCGGCGTGCCCAGGGAGAACTTCGTCGTCGTGTCGGGCATCGGCTGTTCGAGCCGCTTCCCGTACTACGTCGACACCTTCGGATTCCACGGCATCCACGGCCGGGCGGCGGCGATCGCCTCCGGCATCAAGTGCGCCAACCCGGACCTGGACCTGTGGGTCGCGACCGGCGACGGCGACGCGCTGTCGATCGGCGGCAACCACATGATCCACGCCGCGCGCCGCAACGTGGACATGACCGTGCTGCTGTTCAACAACCGCATCTACGGCCTGACCAAGGGGCAGTACTCGCCGACCTCGGAGCGGTCGAAGAAGACCATCTCCACGCCCTTCGGCTCGCTCGACCAGCCCTTCAACCCGATCAACCTGATGCTCGGCGCGGGCGCCACCTTCGTGGCGTGCACGGTCGACACCCAGCTGAAGCACCTGAAGGGGGTGCTCGAGGCGGCCCACGCCCACCGCGGCTTCTCCTTCGTCGAGATCCTGCAGAACTGCGTCATCTTCAACCACGGCGCCTTCGAGCACATCACCGACAAGGGCATCCGGGACGACCGCCAGGTCGACCTGGTCCCCGGCAAGCCGATGATCTTCGGCAAGGAGCTCGACAAGGGGCTCAAGCTGCGCCCCCGGACCATCGACGTCGTCTCCCCGGAGGAGGCCTCGGTCTGGAATCCCGCCGGCGAGACCGGCGCCAACGCCTACCGCATCGCCCAGGGCGATGAGCGCGGCGAGCTGCCGGTGCCGATGGGCATCCTGCGCTCGGTGGAGCGCCCGGTCATCGACCGCGACATCCACGAGCAGATCGCCTCCGCCCGGACCAAGCTGGGCGAAGGCAGCCTGACCGACATGTTCCACGCCGGCGACACCTGGGAAGTCTCCTGATCCCAGCATCGCGCGCGCGAGCCTCCGGAGGGACTCGTGTACTTCGACTACGCCAACGTCCTGGTCTTCCTGCTCGCCGGGATGGCCTTCGTGGTCATCAACCTGATCCTCGGCAGCCTGATCCGTCCGGCGCGCCAGGACGACAAGGGCCTCGAGCCCTACGAGTGCGGCGAGGAGGTCATCGGCCAGGCCTGGTTCCGCTTCGACATCCGCTACTACACGGTGGCGATGGTCTACCTCGTATTCGCGGTCGAGGTGGCCTTCCTGTTCCCCTGGGCGCGGGTGCTGAAGGAGGCGCTCGTGGCCGAGGACATCGGCGGCGTGGCCCTGCTCGAGGGCCTGCTGTTCATCGCCATCCTGCTGCTCGGCCTGGCCTACGTGTGGGTCAAGGGCGACCTCGACTGGGTGCGCAGCTACCGCAAGCAGACCCCGCGCGGCCACCAAGACGGAGCCTGATCGATGGGAGCCCTCTCCGGACAGTTCTCGGACAACGTCATCACCACCCGGGTCGACTGGCTGCTCAACTGGGCGCGGCTGAGCTCGATCTGGCCGATGACCTTCGGCCTCGCCTGCTGCGCCATCGAGATGATGGCGGTCGGCGCCTCGCGCTTCGACATCGACCGCTTCGGCGCCGGCGCCTTCCGCGCCACCCCGCGCCAGGCGGACCTGATGATCGTGGCCGGCACGGTCAACTTCAAGATGGGGGAGCGGGTCAAGCGCCTCTACGACCAGATGCCGGGCCCGAAGTACGTGATGGCGCTGGGCGCCTGCGCCACCGGCGGCGGCCCCTACCACGACTACGGCTACACGGTCATGAAGGGGGTGGACCGCATCATCCCGGTCGACATCTACGTCGCCGGCTGCCCGCCGCGGCCCGAGGCCCTGCTCGAGGGGCTGATGCTGCTGCAGGACAAGATCCGGCGCCAGAAGGTCCTGCGCCAGGAAGAGTTCCCGCCGATCCCCGCCGCCTTGGAGGCCTGAGCGATGCAAGAGCCGCGCCGCGATACCGCCTGGGGGCCGATGGAGGTCCTGTTCGAAGCCGCCCGTGACGCCGCCTCGGCGCTGCAGTCGGCCGGCTTCGAGGTCGAGCTCCACGAGCCCAACCTGCCGCTCTATGCCCCCGAGGGCGAGACCAAGCGGCTGGCCAAGAAGCACAAGGAGGAGGACCCCGAGTTCGAGTGGCGCGGGGACCCCTGGCTGCTGCTGAAAGACCGCGGCCGTCTGCTCGACGCGCTGCGCCTGCTGCGCGACGACCTCGGCTACGAGATGCTGATGGACGCCACCGCGGTCGACTTCGACGCCGAGGACGAGCAGCTGTGGGCGGTCTACCAGCTGCTCTCGGTCGGCAAGAAGTGCCGGCTCAGCCTGAAGACCTACGTCCCCAAGGCCGACTGCCGGATCGACTCCGCCACCCCGGTCTATCCGGCCGCCGACTGGCACGAGCGCGAGGCCGCCGAGATGTTCGGGATCACCTACGAGGGTCACCCGGACCCGCGGCCGATGCTGCTGCCCGACGACTGGGTCGGGCACCCCCTGCGCAAGGACTACGAGTACCCCGAGGAGTACCACGGAATCTCCTGCAAGTGATGGACAAGGTCGCCATGGATTCTGCCCTTCGGGATGGAGAACGCCTGGTCGAGCTCGACGTCCGCACGCAGGACGTCGAGATCAACATGGGGCCGCAGCACCCGGCCACCCACGGCGTGCTGCGGGTGCTGCTGCGCGCCGACGGCGAGATCCTGACCGGCGCCCAGTCGCACCTGGGCTACCTGCACCGCTGCGCCGAGAAGATCGGCGAGAGCGTCGACTGGCTGCAGTACCTGCCCTACACCGACCGCTACGACTACCTGTCGGCGATGAACAACAACCTCGCCTACAGCCTCGCGGTCGAGAAGCTGCTGGGGGTCGAGGCGCCGGAGCGCGCGCAGTACATCCGCGTGATCCTGGCCGAGCTGAACCGGATCGCCAGCCACCTGGTCGCGGTCGGCACCTACGGGCTCGACATCGGCGCCTTCACGCCCTTCTTCTACGCCCTGCGCGAGCGCGAGCT
Source organism: uncultured Planctomycetales bacterium (assembly GCA_964643675.1). Taxonomy (GTDB): domain Bacteria; phylum Planctomycetota; class UBA1135; order UBA1135; family UBA1135; genus J029. The sequence goes on along the minus strand of CAZXTO010000027.1, from coordinate 10,775 downwards.
GCTGCTCGACATCTTCGAGAAGATCTGCGGCGCCCGGCTGACCTACTCCTACATCCGCCCGGGCGGGCTGATGAACGACGCCCCCGAGGGCTGGCTGGAGCAGGTCAAGGACTTCACCGAGCTGTTCGACAAGAAGTGGTCCGAGTACTGGGACCTGCTGGTCGACAACAAGATCTTCGTCGAGCGCACCGCCAACGTCGGCGTGGTGACCGAGGAGATGGCGCTGGCCTGGGCCTGCAGCGGGCCGATGCTGCGCGGCTCCGGCGTCGACTTCGACCTGCGCCGCGACAACCCCTACCTGGTCTACGACAAGCTCGACTTCGAGGTCATCGTCGGCCAGGGCTACCGCGGCACGGTGGGGGACTGCTTCGACCGCAACTACGTGCGCATGTACGAGATGGTCGAGGCCAACCGCATGGTCAAGCAGTGCCTCGACCAGATGAAGGACGGCGAGGTCCAGCACCCCGACGTCGGCCTGGTGCTGCGGCCGGCGCCCGGCGAGGCCTACGTCGGCATCGAGAACCCGCGCGGCGAGCTCGGCCACTACCTCGTCAGCGACGGCAACAAGATCGCCAAGCGCCTGCGGGTGCGCGGCCCCAGCTTCTGCAACCTGGCCCTGGCCGAGCACATGCTGCCCGGCTGCATGCTGGCCGACGCCGCAGCCATCATCGGCTCGGTGGACATCGTCATCGGGGAGACCGACCGATGAGCGCTCCGCTTCCCTTCGCCGCGGTCGCCCAGCAGGGCAACGGCCTGACCGAGCTGTTCGGCGGCCTGCTGCCCGAGGCGGTGCCGTTCTGGATGCTCACCCTGATCGGCGCGGTGGTGGCCTTCGCCCTGGTGATGGCCTTCGTGTCGGTGCTGGCGATGTTCGCCACCTGGCTCGAGCGCAAGGTGGCCGGCCACATCCAGGTCCGCCTCGGCCCGATGCGGGTCGGCGGCTGGCACGGCTGGGCGCAGACCATCGCCGACGGCGTCAAGCTGCTGATCAAGGAGGACCTGGCGCCGAGCGAATCGGACAAGCCGCTGTTCAAGCTGGCGCCCTGCGTGGTGCTCGGTACCGCCCTGGCGGCCTTCGTGGCGCTGCCCTTCGGCCCCGACACGATCGTCGCCGACGTCGACGTCGGCATCTTCTTCATCCTGGCGATCTCCTCGATCACCACCTTCGGCGTGATCATGGCCGGCTGGGGCTCGAACAACAAGTGGAGCCTCTACGGCGCCATGCGCGAGGCGGCCCAGGTGGCCAGCTACGAGATCCCGCTCGGCCTGTCGCTGATGATGCCGGTGATGTACTTCGGCAGCCTGTCGCTGCACGACGCCGGCGAGCTGCAGTCGGGCTGGTTCGGCATGCAGTGGTACGTGTTCAGCGACGCCTTCTGGATCGCGATCCCGTCCTTCCTGCTGTTCTTCACCGCCGCCCTGGCCGAGACCAAGCGCGCCCCCTTCGACCTGCCGGAGTCGGAGTCGGAGCTGGTGGCGGGCTTCCACACCGAGTACTCGGGCATCCGCTTCTCCTTCTTCTTCATGGAGGAGTACGCCGCGATGTACCTCATGTCGGCGGTCGGCACCGCCTTCTGGTTCGGCGCCTGGAACTTCCCCGGCCTCGAGCTGCTCGAGGGCAGCGCCCTGTACACGCCGGCCGCGGTGGCGGCCTTCGTGACCAAGTCCATGCTGCTGGTCTTCACCATGATGTGGGTGCGCTGGACGGTGCCCCGCATCCGGATCGACCAGGTCATGGCCCTGGGCTACAAGTACCTGACTCCTCTCTGCCTGCTGATGATCCTGCTCGCCTCCGTCTGGGAGTGGATCAAGGCCCCTGCCGCCGGAGCGTAGATCATGGCCACCCTCCAGGAACCCGCCGCCCCGGCCAACCAGCGCAGCTACTGGGGCAACGTCTGGCATGCGGTCAAGTCGACCGCGGTCGGCATGGGCATCACCTTCCGCTACCTGTGGTCGAAGCCCTTCACGACCCAGTACCCGGACGAGAAGCTGCCGGTCGACGAGCGCTACCGCGGCATCCACTACCTCGAGCAGGACCTGTGCATCTACTGCCAGGCCTGCGCCAAGGCCTGCCCGGTCGACTGCATCGACATGGGCGCCAAGCGGCACGGCAAGGAGCTCGAGTGGGAGTTCTTCTCGATCGACTACAAGAAGTGCATGTTCTGCGAGCTGTGCGTCTACCCGTGCCCGAAGGACTGCATCCACATGGGCAAGGAGTACTCGCTGGTGACCGAGGACAAGGCCGACTTCGTGCTCGAGCTGACCAGCTGGACCGGCCTGACCGAGGAGCAGAAGGTGCGCGTCGCCGAGGCCGCGGCCAAGAAGGCGGCCAAGAAGGCCGCGGCCGCCAAGGCCAAGGCCGAGAAGGCGGCCAAGGAGGCGGCGGAGAAGGCCGCCGCCGAGGCCGCCGCCGAAGAGGCGCCGCCGGCCGCCGAGCCGCCGTCTGAACCGGAACCGCCGGCCGAGGGGCCGGAGGAGGGCAAGGACTGATGGCCGAGACCATCACCTTCTTCTTCTTCGCCGCGCTGACGGTGGGCTGCGCGCTGCTGGCGCTGCTGCACCGGAACGTGGTCCACAGCGCCTTCTCCTTGCTCGGCACCCTGCTCGGGGTGGCTGGCTTCTACGTCATGCTGGGCGCCGACTTCCTGGCCATGACCCAGGTCCTGATCTACGCCGGCGGCATCCTGGTGCTGATCCTGTTCGGCCTGATGCTGACGCCGCCCGACACCGAGGAGCGCCGCATGGGCCGGATCCTGGCGGCGGTGGCGGTGGTCGGCACCGGCGCGCTGGCCTTCTGGGAGAAGATCGGCGGCGCGGTCTGGCACGCCTCCGAGGCCGACGAGCTGCCCGAGCCAGGCGGGACCGTGGCCGAGATCGGCCTCGAATTCCTGCGCCGGGACTCCTGGCTGCTGCCCTTCGAGTTCGCCTCGGTGGTGCTGCTGGCGGGCCTGGTCGGCTCGGTCTACATCGCCCGCCGCCGCTTCAAGGAGGAGGAGCTCTGATGGGTCTGTCCGCCTACCTCGCCGTCGGCGCCCTGCTGTTCCTGATCGGCCTGGTGATGGTCGCGGCGCGCCGCAACCTGATCTACGTGCTGATGGGCCTGGAGCTGATCCTGAACGCCGCCAACCTGAACCTGGTGGCCTTCAACCGCTTCCGCCCCGGCGGCATGGAGGGCCACCTGGACGGCCAGATCGGCGCCGTCTTCGTGATCATCCTGGCCGCCGCCGAGGCCGCGATCGCGCTCGCGATCGTGCTCAACATCCACTCCCTGTTCGAGACCATCCGTCCGGACGACATCGACACGATGAAGGACTGATGCTGGCCCTCTTCCTTCAGCACGGAGCCGAGACCGCCGGCCGCGCCGCCGCCTCGGCCGCCGATGTGTTCAGCTCGACCACCGCCTGGTGGCTGCTCGCGGTGCCGCTGCTGCCGCTGGCGGCCTGGGTGCTCCAGGTCTGCTTCGGCCGCTTCCTGCCGCGCCAGGGCGACTGGCTGCCGACCGGCGCGATGGGGGTGGCCGCGGTGATCGCCGTCGCCCACTTCTTCCGGGTGCTGGGCCTGGGCGACCCCGCCTTCGACCTGGCGCACGCGGTCGACCTGCCGACCTGGAAGTTCTTCTTCAGCGACCCGGGCCTGACCGAGGGGCTGGCCGGCTTCCACGCCGGCATCCTCTACGACAACATCTCGGCCTCGCTGCTGGCGATGGTGGCGCTGGTGAGCTTCCTGGTCCACCTGTTCTCGGTCGGCTACATGCAGGGGGACAGCCGCTACAACCTGTTCTTCAGCAACCTGGCGCTGTTCACCTTCGCCATGCTGGCGCTGGTGATCAGCGACAACCTGCTGTTCTTCTTCGTCTTCTGGGAGATCATGGGCCTGTGCTCCTATCTCCTGATCGGCCACCTCGCGGCCGACAAGAAGGCGCCGAAGATGAGCGCGGCCTGGGCCTCGATGAAGGCCTTCATGACGACGCGCATCGGCGACATCTGCCTCTTCATCGGCATGATGATGATGTACAAGGCCTTCGGCACGCTGAGCTTCACCGGCCTGTACGAAGCGATCGGGAGCCACGTCGAGGCGACCCAGGCGGCGGCGGTGGCGGCCGGCGACGCCGAGGCCAGCGGCTGGTCGCCCTGGCTCACCGGCGCCGGCGTGATGATGTTCCTGGGCGCGGTCGGCAAGTCGGCCCAGTTCCCGCTGCACGTCTGGCTGCCCGACGCGATGGAGGGTCCGACCCCGGTCAGCGCCATGATCCACGCCGCCACCATGGTCGCGGCGGGCGTCTACCTGACGGCGCGCATCTACCTGATGCTGTCGCCGACGGCCCAGCTGATCGTGGCCCTGGTCGGCGGCTTCACCGCCATTTTCGCCGCCACCATCGGCATCACCCAGTACGACATCAAGAAGGTGCTGGCGTGGTCGACGATCTCGCAGCTCGGCTACATGATCTGCGCCATCGGCGCCGGCGGGGTCGCGGCGGGCCTGTTCCACATGCTGACCCACGCCTTCTTCAAGGCCTGCCTGTTCCTCGGCTCGGGCTCCGTGATCCACGGCTGCCACCACGAGCAGGACATGCGCCAGATGGGCGGCCTGCGCAAGAAGATGCCGATCACCTACCTGACCATGTTGGTCAGCACGCTGGCGATCTCGGGGGTGCCGCTGTTCGCCGGCTACTACTCGAAGGACACGATCATCGCCAAGACCCTGGAGCGGTCGATGGCCGAGGGCAGCTTCGTCTGGGGCCTGCCCTTCTACTTCCTGGTCGCCGCGGCCGCGATCACGGCCTTCTACATGTTCCGGCTGATCTTCATGACCTTCCACGGCAAGCCGCGGGCGCACTGCTCCGAGCACGCCCACGAGTCGCCGTGGACCATGACCGTGCCGCTGGTGGTGCTCGGCGCGCTGGCCGTGGTCGGCGGCAAGTTCTGGCTGCTCGACCCGCTCGGCGCCTTCAGCGCCGGCGGCGAGTGGTTCACCAACCTGGTCCACGACCCGCACCACTTCGTCGACGCCGAGACCGCCACCCACGCCCACCACTCAGCGATGACCGCCTCGCTGGTCGCGGCCGGTTCCGGCATCCTCCTCGCCTGCCTCTTCTACCTGTGGAAGAAGCTCGACCCGGGCAAGATCGCCGCCGCCCTCGGCGGCCTCTACCGCCTGGTCTACGACAAGTACCGCTTCGACGAGCTGTACCACGCCACCGCGGTGCGCGGAACGATGGTCGTCTCGGCCTTCGCGGCCTGGGTCGACCGGACCTTCGTCGACGGCCTGGTCAACGCCGTCGGCCGGATCATGCGCGGCCTCGGCGACGCCAGCGCCGCAACCGACCTCCACGTCGTCGACGGGGCGGTCAACTTCGTCGGCGAAGCCACCGTCGCCGCCGGACAACGGGTCCGCCGCTTCCAGACCGGGCGGATCCAGCAGTACGCCTACTTCACCTTCGCCGGCGCGGTGCTGCTCGCGGCGGTGGTCCTTTTCCGGGTCATCTGACCGAGCTGCTGCCAGCACTCCGAACCATGAGTCACCTGCTCAGCCTCATCACCTTCCTGCCGCTGGCGGGGATGGTCCTGATCCTGCTGCTCCCGAAGAGCCAGCTCAACGCCATCCGCTGGGTCGCGGCGGGGGCAACGGGCCTGGCGCTGGCCTTCACCTGCTACCTGTGGGTCGGCCCCTTCAAGGCGGACATCGGCGGCATCCAGCTGATGGAGAGCTTCGACTGGATCCCAGCCTTCCACATCAAGTACACGATGGGGGTGGACGGGCTCAGCCTGCCGCTGCTGTTCCTGTCGGCGCTGATCCACTTCATCGCGGTCTTCGCCAGCTGGAACATCACCAAGCAGGCCAAGGGTTACTTCGCCCTGCTGATGCTGCTCGAGGTGGGGGTGAACGGCGTCTTCCTGGCGCTGGACTTCTTCCTCTTCTACGTCTTCTGGGAGATCATGCTGCTGCCGATGTACTTCCTCATCGGCATCTGGGGCGGCAAGCGGCGCGAGTACGCGGCGATCAAGTTCTTCCTCTACACGCTGGCCGGTTCGGTGCTGATGCTGGTGGCGATGGTCGCCATCTGGCTCAAGTCGGGCGGCATGGAGAGCGGCACCTTCGACATCCTGACGCTGCAGGCGATGGCGCCGAGCTGGGCCGCCGACGGCACGCTCTTCCTCGGCATGAAGTTCACGACCTGGATCTTCTGGTTCCTGTTCGTCGGCTTCGCGATCAAGATCCCGGTCTTCCCGTTCCACACCTGGCTCCCCGACGCCCACGTGCAGGCGCCGACGCCGATCTCGGTGATCCTGGCCGGCATCCTGCTCAAGCTCGGCGCCTACGGCATGCTGCGGATCAACTTCCCGCTGGCGCCGGACGCCTTCCAGAGCTTCGCCTACGTCCTAGCTGTGCTGGGGGCGATCAACATCGTCTACGGCGCCTACGTGGCGATGGGGCAGACCGACTTCAAGCGCATGGTGGCCTACAGTTCGGTCAGCCACATGGGCTACTTCCTGCTCGGCGTCGCCGCCTGGACCTTCGTCGGCCTCAACGGCGCCACCCTGCAGCTGTTCACCCACGGCACCTCCTCGGCGATGTTGTTCCTCATCGTCGGCGTGGTCTACGACCGGGCCCACCACCGCGACCTGAACGGCTTCGGCGGCCTCGGCAAGCGCATGCCCTACTACATGGGCCTGAGCGTGATCGGCATGTTCGCCGCCCTCGGCCTGCCGGGGCTCAGCGGCTTCATCTCCGAGGCCATGACCCTGATGGGCTCCTACGAGGTCTACCCGGTGCTGGTGATCATCAGCACGCTGGGCATCCTGATGACGGCGGCCTTCCTGCTCTACGCCATCCAGCGGGTCTTCCTCGGCCCGTTGCCGGAGAAGTACGAGAGCATGCCGGACATCAACGGCCGCGAGGCCTTCTGCCTGATCCCCTTCGCCTTCCTCTGCATCCTGATCGGCGTGCTGCCGAGCCTGGTGCTGGACAAGATGGGGGCCACCCTGAAGCTGATCCAAGAGCAGCTGTCCGTCACCATCGGCGGCTGATGGAGCCATGCCCGACGCCCTCTCCTACCTGGACGCGCTGAAGTACATCCTGCCCGAGATCGCGGTCACGGTCGGGCTGTGCGCGGTCCTGATCTGGGACCTGCTCGGCGGCAAGAAGCGCAGCCAGGAAGGCGCCTGGCTGAGCCTCGGCTTCCTGGCCCTGGCGGCGCTGCTGCTGGTCCAGCGCCTCGACTGGCGCGCGGCCACCGTCTTCGGCATGGTCCGCGTCGACGCCCTGGCGACGGTCTTCAAGCTGTTCATCACCACCGCGGTCGGCTTCGTGCTGGCCTTCGACCTGAGCGACCGGCGCCAGACCGGGGAGGGCAAGGGCGAGACCTACTTCCTGCTGCTCGTCGCCACCCTGGGCAGCTACTTCCTGGTCGGGACCAACAACCTAATCCTGCTCTACCTGGGCCTGGAGACCCTGGGCTTGGCGAGCTACGCCCTGGCCGGCATCCACAAGCGCGACCGCAACGGCGCCGAGGCGGCGCTCAAGTACGTGGTCTACGGCGCCTTGGCCTCGGGCATCCTGCTCTACGGCGCCTCGCTGCTCTATGGCATGAGCGGCACGCTCGAGATGCACGAGATGGCCCGCTACCTGGTGGCGGCCGCCGACGAGGGCCGCGGCGCCCAGCTGCTGCTGCCGACCCTGATGGTCATGGTCGGCTTCGGCTTCAAGCTGAGCCTGTTCCCCTTCCAGTGGTGGGCGCCCGACGTCTACCAGGGCGTCTCGACCCCGATCGCGGCCTTCCTGGCGGTTGGCTCCAAGGGCGTGGCGCTGGCCGCGCTGGTGCGCTTCGTCGCCATCAGCTACAGCGGCCTGCTGCGTCTGGGCGACGGCGCCGTGATGGGGGAGACCGCCTTCACCGGCGACCTGGTGCTGCTGCTGGCGCTGATGGCCGGCGCCACTATGGTGTTCGGCAACCTGGCGGCGCTGCGGCAGGACAACCTGAAGCGGCTGCTCGCCTACAGCTCGATCGGCCACGCCGGCTACATCCTGATGGGGGTGGCGGTGCTGACCGAGCAGGGCTTCCAGTCCGCGGTCGCCTACACCTTCGTCTACTACCTGATGACGCTGGGCGCCTTCGGCATGGTGCTCTACTTCGCCAACCAGAGCGGCTCCGAGGACATCCGCGGCCTGCGCGGCATGGGGGCGAAGCACCCGGTGGCGGGGGTGGCGACGATCGTCTTCCTGGCCAGCCTGACCGGCCTGCCGCCCACCGCCGGCTTCTTCGGCAAGTGGTACCTGATGGTGGCGGCCTGGGACGGCGGCCTGCGCTGGCTGGCGCTCCTGACCGCGCTGATGTCGGTGGTGTCGCTGTTCTACTACTTCCGCATCGCCAAGGCCCTGTACCTGCGCGACGCCGAGGAGGAGCTGCCCGCCGGCCCGCGCACGCCGGTGCTCGGCGGCGTGCTGGCGGCGCTGGCCGTGGCCAGCCTGGTCTTCCTCTACTTCGAGCCCATCCTCGACGCCGCCGCCTACGGGGTCGGCTCGGTGATCCGCTGGTAGCCGAAAAACCGGGGCAGGAATGAGGGGATGAGGTCCTCGGGGGCGCTGGTACGGCCATACCCCGAGCCGTTCCATGACCTTCCCCGCCCTCCGCCCTGCCCTGCCCTGCGCCCGGGCCTTCGCCTCCTGGGCCCCGCCCGCGCTCCGGGCGGCCCTCCTGGCCCTCCTGGTCGGCGCTCCGGCGGCAGCGCAGGGCAGCCCGGTCTGGTGGACCAGCTACAACGGCCCGCCCGGCGACCAGAACGACTCCGCCAACCTGGCCGGCTTCGACGCCTTCGGCAACGCCTACTCGATCGGCTTCTCGCTCGGCAACACGGGCTCGCTGCACACCTCGGACCTGATCGTGCTCAAGCACGACCCGGCCGGCAACCTGCTGTGGGAGGCGCGCTGGGACGGCGGCGCTCAGGACCAGTCTCACGACGCCGTCGTGGGCGCGGACGGCAGCGTCTATGTCTGCGGCGAGGCCGATGACTGGGCCGGCAGCCTGGACTACGTGGTGATGAAGGTCGACCCCGGCGGCGCCATCGCCTGGAGCTACCGGTGGGATGGTCCGACCGCCCTCGCGGACCGGGCCTACGGCATCGCGCTCGATCCGGCCGGTAACGTGCTCGTGACCGGCGAGTCCGGGGCCAGCTATTCCGGCGCCACCCAGGCCACGACCCTGAAGCTCGACCCGGTCGGCAACCTGGTCTGGGAGCGGCACTACGTCGGGCCGGCCGGCGGCGATGACTGCGGCAAGGACGTGCTGACGGACTCGGCCGGCAACGTCTACGTCGCCGGGGGCTCGACCGGCACGGGCAACTTCCTCGACTTCCTGTTGCTGAAGTACAGCCCCGCCGGGCAGCTGCTCTGGGAGCGGCGCTACGACGGGCCCACCGGCCGCACCGACGTCGCCTTCCGCCTGGCCCAGGTCCCCGGCGGCGATCTGGTCCTGGCCGGTCACTCCGAGGGCGGCTACCCGAGCTACACCGACCTGGCCGCCCAGCGTTACGACGCGGATGGGAACCTCCTCTGGACCACCCGATGGGACAACCCGCACTCCGGCGTCGACCACTTCACCGAGCTGGCGATCGACGCCTCCGGCGCGGTCTACCTGGCCGGTCTGGCGTCGAGCCCGAACTGGGATTACGACATCTCGCTCGGCAAGCTGGACGCCGCCGGGCAGGTGGTCTGGTCCACGACCTGGGACCACGGCGGCTCCGATGACTTCGCTTCCGGCCTGGCCTGGGCTCCGAATGGTCGCCTCTACCTGGCCGGCGCCAGCTTCGCGGCCAGCGGTTGGACCTCCGACGCCGTGGCCGCCGCCTGGGACACCGGCACCGGCGCCTTGGTCTGGGAGGACGTGTGGAACGGTCCGGGCAACGATGACGACGGCTACTACGGCGTCGCCGTCGGCCCCGCCGGAGCCCTGCTCTTCGTCGGCGACACCTACCAGAGCGGGCCGCGTTACGACCTGCTCACCTCCCGCTACGACGACCAGGCCGGCTTCTCGCTCAGCGTCGGGCCATTGATCCGGGGAGGATTCGCGGATCTCCAGATCAGCGGCGCCCAACCCTTCGAGCTGGTCCACCTCGGGTATTCGCTGGCCGGTTCGGGGCCGGGGCCCTGCTACCCCGGGCTAGGGGGGCTCTGCCTCGACATCCTCGAGCCCGTCACCGCGCTGGCGAGCCTCACGGCCGACGGCGCGGGCGGCGTACACACGCTGCTGCCGGTTCCGTCCCAGGCGCCGCTGGTCGCGGTGCACTTCCAGGCGGCGATCGCCCGAGGCTCGGCCTCGGTCAAGTCGAACGTCGCCTCTCAGCTCATCCAGTGAGCCTCCAGGGGTGATTCGCGGATAGGAAATAGGCCGCGCGGCTGACGCCGCGCGGCCACTCTCCTTGCTTCACGGGGAGATGGGCTCAGTCCACGCTCCCTTGCCGCGGGTCGCGGACCCGGCGGCGCCGCTCGGTGGGAGCCGCGTCGGTCGAGCCGTCGGCGCCTCGGCGGCGCTGGATCCTCTGCTTGCTCGGATCCGGCCGCTCGCCGTCGGCCTTGGGGCCGATCGTCCGGCGGCACTCTCGACACAGCCGCGGCGGGCCCGGGCGGCCATCGCCGTCCTGTCCGCGTCGCCGAGCTTGGGGCCGGGCGCCGTCCTGCCCGCGTTGCCCCCGCTGGGGCTTGGCCGAGTCCTGCCCGCGTTGGGGCCGCTGGGGCTTGGCCGAGTCCTGCCCGCGTTGCGGGCGCTGGGGCCTGGCGCC